>NZ_JBJGYN010000003.1:0-230528 GCF_054050015.1 Geodermatophilus sp. SYSU D01176
CCGCCCCCCGCCCCCCCCCCCCCCCCCCCCCCCCCCCGCCCCCCCCCCCCCCCGCGCCCCCCCCCCCCCAAGCCCCCCGGTTTGGTGCCCGGCCCTCCGGGTCAGGCTCGGACCGTGGACGACGACCGCCGCCGGCCGGGCTGCCCGAAGCGCATGGTCTTCGGCCCGTGCGGCGGCGTCCGGGACGACGATCGGTGCGAGGTGGCCGAGCACCGCTGCGTGTTCCTCGGCGAGCCCGCTCCCGCCTGGGACCGGCCGACGCCGACGCCGGTCGCGCCCCCGCCGGGGAGCCTGCTCGACCACGCCCGCACCCGGCCGGTCGTGCTCACCGACCTCACGGTGGCCCCCTTCGACCCCGCCTCGCTGCGCCGGGTGGTGGGCGTGCTGGCCCCGGTCTCCGACGGGCTGCTGGTCGGCGAGCACGCCAATCGGCCCGACTTCCCGCCCACCCTGGTCGCCGCGGAGGTCGTGGCCGCCGGTGGCCGTCCGTGGACGACGCTGGCCTGCCGCGACCGCAACCGCGTCGTCCTCGAGCAGGAGCTGGCCGGCCTGGCCGCGGTGGGTGTCGACGGCGTCCTGTGCGTCACCGGGGACGCCCGCGGCCCCGGCGTCCGGCCCGGCGTCACCCAGGTCTTCGACCTCGACGGCACCCGGCTCGCCGCCCTCGCCGCGGCGGCCGGGCTGCCGGTCGCCGTCCCGGAGTCGCCGGCCGCGCCACCGGTGCACCGGCGCCCGGCGCGGGTGGCGGGCAAGCAGCGGGCGGGGGCGCAGGTGTGCGTGCTCAACCACGTGCGCACGCCGGCCGACGTGGCGGCCTTCGTCGCCGCCGCACGCGCCGCGGGGGCGACGCTGCCCTTCGTCGCCGCGGTCGCCGTCTACACCGACGAGCGCTCGGCACGGGTGCTGCAGCGCTTCCCCGGCCTGCACGTGGACGACGCCGTGGTCGAGCAGGTGCTGGCCGCGCCGGACCCGCGCGCGGCCGGCATCGCGGCCGCCGTCGCGGAGGCCCGGGCGCTGCTGGCCGTCCCCGGCGTCGTCGGGGTCAACCTCTCCGGCCTGGCCGCGGACGGCGGGGAGGACGCCGGCGCCCGGGTGAAGGCCGAGGTCGCGGCCCGGATCGGGGAGGAGGCGGCATGAGCGGGCTGGAGAGCGAGGCGATGGCGGCCGAGTTCGGCACCGTCGCCGGCTGGACCGAGGACGCCGTGCGGGCGCTGGGGGCCGAGCACGCCGTCCCCGCCGGGTGCCGGGGCAGCGGCAGCGAGGCGGCGCTGCGCTGGCTGGCCGACCGGCTGGCGCCGGCACCGGACAGCCGCGTGCTCGACGACGGCGCGGGTGTCGGCGGGCCGGCCGGGTGGCTGGCCGCCGAGCGCGGCGTGCGCGCGGTCTGCGCCGAGCCGATGCACGCCGCGGCGCGCGCCGCGCAGCGGCTGTTCGGCCTGCCGTCGGTGGCCGCGGTGGCGCAGCAGCTGCCGTTCGCCGACGGCGCGTTCGACGCCGCGTGGTGCCTCGGCGTCCTCTGCACGACCTCGGACAAGGCCGCTGCGCTGGCCGAGCTGCGGCGGGTGCTCCGGGACGGCGGGCGGCTCGGGCTGCTCGTGTTCGTCGCCGACCGCCCGCTGCCCCCGCCGCTGCCGGAGGGCAACGACTTCCCGGCCGAGGCGGTGCTGCGGGAGCTGCTGGACGCGGCCGGGTTCCGGCTGGCGGAGACCGCGACCGCCGACCTCGGGGACAGCCCGGCGGAGTGGGCCGAGCGCGCCGACGCGGTGGACGCGGAGGTCGCCCGCCGGCACGGGGACGATCCGCGCTGGGCGGAGGCGCAGGAGCAGTCCGTACGGGTGGGCCGGCTGCTCGCCGACGGCGCGCTGCGGCCGTGGCTGGGGGTCGCTGTCGCGAGGTGACGGCCGCGCGCGGTGGCCGGCTCCTCGGCGGAACCGGCCGCGCGGATACTGGACGGCGATGAGCGCGCCCCTCAACCTGGTCAACCTCGAGCGGGTGCACAAGGCCCACGGCACCACCGTCCTGCTCGACGACGTCTCGCTCGGCATCGCCGCCGGCGAGCGGATCGGGGTGGTCGGCCGCAACGGCAGCGGCAAGTCCACGCTGCTCGGCGTCCTCACCGGTCGCGAGGAGCCCGACTCCGGCCGGGTCACCCGCCGCGGGGACCTCGCCCTCGGCGTCCTCGACCAGTCCGGCACCCTGCCGCCCGGTGCGACCGTGCGCGACGTCGTCCTGCCGGAGAGCCTGTTCGCCGCCGAGCACGAGTGGGCCGCCGACGCCGCGGTGCGCAGCGTGCTCACCGGCCTGGAACTCGACCGGCTCGGCCTCGACTCGCCGGTCGCCCCGATGTCCGGAGGGGAGCGGCGACGGGTGGCGCTGGCCGCGCAGCTGGTCCGGCCGCTGGACCTGCTGGTGCTCGACGAGCCGACCAACCACCTCGACGTCGAGGGGGTCGCGTGGCTGGCCGACTACGTGAAGGACCGTGTCGGCGCGCTGGTCGTCGTCACCCACGACCGGTGGTTCCTCGACGAGGTCTGCAGCCTGACGTGGGAGGTCGCCGACGGCCGGGTGCACGCCTACGAGGGCGGCTACGCCGCCTACACCCTCGCCCGCGCGGAGCGCGCCCGGATCGCGGCGGTCACCGAGGAGCGCCGGCTCAACCTGGTCCGCAAGGAGCTGGCCTGGCTGCGCCGCGGGCCGCCCGCGCGCACCAGCAAGCCCCGGTTCCGCATCGAGGCGGCCCAGGCGCTGATCGAGGACGAGCCACCGGCGCGCGACACGATGGCACTCAAAGGCTTCGCTGCCCGCCGGCTCGGCAAGACCGTCTACGACGTGGAGGACGTCGACTACGCGGTGCCCTCGGACGACGGCCCGCGGCCCCTCTTCCGGGACCTCACCTGGCACGTCGGCCCGGGCGACCGGATCGGCGTCGTGGGCGTCAACGGGGCGGGCAAGACCTCGCTGCTGCGGCTGCTGGTCGGGGAGACCGAGCCCGACCGCGGCCGGGTGGTGCGCGGGCAGACGGTCGCGCCGGCGTACCTGTCCCAGCACGTCACCGAGCTGCCCGGCCGGCTGCGGGTGCTGGAGGCGGTGCAGGAGATCGCCCGGATCGCCCGCATCGGGAACCAGGAGATCTCCGCGTCGTCCCTGGCCGATCGGTTCGGTTTCCCGGCGTCGCGCCAGTGGACGCCGGTCGGCGACCTCTCCGGCGGCGAGCGGCGCCGCCTGCAGCTGCTGCGGCTGCTCATGGCCGAGCCCAACGTGCTGCTGCTCGACGAGCCGACCAACGACCTGGACATCGACACCCTCACCGCGCTGGAGGACCTGCTCGACGCCTTCCCCGGCACCGTGCTGGTGGTCAGCCACGACCGGTACTTCGTCGACCGGGTGTGCGACTCGGTGGTCGCGCTCATGGGCGACGGCTCGCTGGCCGCCCTGCCCGGCGGGGTGGAGGAGTACCTGGCCCGCCGGGCGGCGGGAGAGGCGCCGCTGCCGTCGGCTGCCCCGGCTCCTCCCCGGCCGGCGGCCGACGTCCCCGCCCGGTCCGCGGGCGAGGTGCGCGCCGCCCGCAAGGAGGCCACGCGGCTGGAGCGGCGGCTGGAGAGGCTGACCGCCGAGGAGGAGCAGCTGCACGGCCAGCTCGCCGCCGCCGCGACCGACCACGCGCGGGTGCTGGAGCTCGACGAGCGGCTGCGCGCCGTCCTCGCCGAGAAGGAGCAGGTCGAGACAGAGTGGCTGGAGGCCGCCGAGGCGGCCGAGGGGTAGCCGGATCCGTCGTCCCCCGGTGGCAGGGTGGACGAGGACCCCGTCCTCCTCACCGCTCGCAGGCTCGCGGCGAGCCTCCGGACGGGGCCGAGACGACGGAGCGAGGCAGCATGCAGGACGTGGAGGTCCGCCGGCACGTGGCGGCACCAGTGGAGCGGGTGTGGGCGCTGGCCACCGACCTCGAGGGCGCGCCGCGGGTCGTCCGCGGGATCGAGGCGGTCGAGGTCCTCACCCCCGGGCCCTTCGGGGTCAGCACGCGCTGGCGGGAGACGCGCAGGATGCTCGGCCGGTCGGCGACCGAGGAGATGACCGTGACCGCGGTCGAGCCGCACCGGTCCTACCGGGTGGAGGCGGCGGGCCCGGGCGTCCGCTACGCGTCGGGGTTCGCGTTCGCGCCGTCCGCCGACGGCGGGACCGACGTGACCGCGACCTTCGGCGGTGAGCCGACGACGACGGTGGCGCGGGTGCTCGGGGCGCTCACCGCGCCGCTCGGCCGGCGTGCCGTTGCCAAGGCGCTGCAGCAGGACCTCGACGACATCGCCGCGGCGGCCGAGCGGAGCTGACGCACCTCCGGCTCCGGGTGCCGTGGCACCCGGTGCCGGAGGTGGTGGAGAGGGCCCCGGGCCCAGCTGTTCCTGGGGCGAGACGACGGTCGAGACACACGCCGGCCGGGTACTGCTCACGCCGGGCCTCCGGGACCGGGTCCAGGCGGTGGCCTCCGCCTACGAGAGCGGGCCGATCCGGCCCGGCAGGTAGGCTGGGGTCACCGCCGGCCGTCGACGACCGACGTTCCTGGTGTCCCCGAGCCGCCCCAACGACTCCCGGAGACACGTGCTCTTCCTGCTGCTCCTCCACCTGATCGCCGGCGTGCTGGCGCCCGTTCTCGTGCGGTGGTGGGGGCGGCAGGCCTTCCTGGCCCTGGCGCTCGTGCCCGCCGCCGGGTTCGGTTGGGTGCTGTCGCGCCTGGGCCCGGTGCTCGCCGGCGAGGAGCTGCGCGAGACGGCGCCGTGGATCCCCGCCCTGCAGCTCGACGTCGCGCTGCGGCTGGACGCGCTCGCGCTGGCCTTCGCCGCGCTGGTCACCGGCGTGGGGGCGCTGGTGCTCGTCTACTGCGCCCGCTACTTCGCCCCGGACGAGGAGGGCACCGGTCGTTTCGCCGGCTGCCTCACCGCCTTCGCCGGCTCCATGCTGGGCCTGGTCCTCGCCGACGACCTCTTCCTGCTGTACGTGTTCTGGGAGCTCACCACCGTCTTCTCCTTCCTCCTGATCGGGGGCTCGGGACGGCGGGTGGCCGCGCGGCGGGCGGCGTCGCAGGCCCTCATCCTGACCACCGCCGGCGGGCTGGCGATGCTGGTCGGGCTCATCCTCATCGGTCAGGCCAGCGGCTCGTTCCTGCTGTCGGAGGTGGTCGCCGACCCCGGCAGCGGCCCGGCCATGACCGCCGGCGCGGCGCTGGTGCTGGTCGGGGCGGTCACGAAGTCGGCCCTGGTGCCGTTCCACTTCTGGCTGCCCGCGGCCATGGAGGCGCCGACGCCGGTCAGCGCCTACCTGCACGCCGCGGCGATGGTGAAGGCCGGTGTCTACCTGGTCGCCCGGCTGGCCCCCGGGCTGGCCGACGTCCCCGGCTGGCGGCCGGTCGTGCTGGGCCTGGGCGTCGCGACGATGCTCCTCGGCGGTTACCGCGCGCTGCGCCAGAAGGACCTCAAGCTGCTGCTGGCCTTCGGCACCGTCAGCCAGCTGGGCTTCCTCGTGACGCTCGCCGGCGCGGGCAGTGCCGAGCTGGCCGCCGCCGGGCTGGTCATGACGATCGCGCACGCGCTGTTCAAGTCCACGCTCTTCCTCACCGTCGGCGTCATCGACCACGCCACCGGCACCCGCGACCTGCGCCGGCTCTCCGGCCTCGGCCGGCGGCTGCCGGTCCTCGCCGCGATCGGCACCGCCGCCGCGGCCTCCATGGCCGGGTTGCCGCCGCTGCTGGGGTTCGTCGGCAAGGAGGCGGCCTTCACCGCGCTCCTGGACGGCGGGCTGCCCGACCGCACCGCCGCCGTCGTCGTCCTCACCGGGATCGTCACGGGTTCGGTGCTCACTGCCGCCTACACCGCGCGCTTCGTGTGGGGTGCCTTCGCCCGCAAGCCCGGCTGCGCGGAGACCGCGCTCCAGCACCCGCCGGAGCCGCTGTTCCTCGCCGCCCCCGCCGTCCTGGCGCTGACCGGCCTGGTCCTGGGGCCGGCCAGCCCGCTGCTGGACCCGCTGGTCGTCGCCTACGCCGAGACGTTGCCGCTGCTGGCGCCCGAGGCCGAGCACCTGGCGCTGTGGCACGGCTGGCAGCCGGCGCTGGCGCTGTCGGCGCTGACCGTGGCCGGCGGCGCCGTGCTGTTCGTCGTCCGCAGCCGGGTGCACGGCCTGCAGCGGCGGGTGGCCGTCGGCGCCTCGGCCGACGAGGGCTACTGGAACGTCATCCAGGGGGTGGACCGGCTGTCGGTGCTGGTCACCGGCACCACCCAGCGCGGCTCGCTCCCGGCCTACCTCGGCACCATCCTGGTCGCGGTGCTCGCCCTGCCGGGGACCCTGCTGCTCACCCGCGCCCCGTGGCCGGGTGAGTGGCGGGCCTGGGACACGCCGGTGCAGGCGATGGTGGGCGTCGTCGTCGTGACCGCCGCCGCGCTGACCCTGCGGATCCGCCAGCGGCTCTCGGCCGTGCTCGTCGTCGGCGTCACCGGTTACGGCATCGCCGTCGTCTTCGCGCTGCAGGGTGCCCCCGACCTCGCGCTCACCCAGTTCCTCGTGGAGACGCTGACCCTCGTCGTCTTCGTGCTGGTGCTGCGCAAGCTGCCCAAGGACATCACCGAGCGGCACCGGCCGCGCGAACGCGCCGTCCGCGGCGTGATCGCCGTCGCCATGGGCGCGTTCATGGCCGCCGTGGGTGCGGTGGCGCTGTCGGCCCGCACCGCGACGCCGGTCTCGGCGGGCTGGGCGGGGCCGGCGTACGACTTCGGCGGCGGCAAGAACGTCGTCAACGTGACCCTGGTCGACATCCGCGCCTGGGACACCCTCGGCGAGATCTCGCTGCTGGTCGTCGCGGCCACCGGCGTGGCCAGCCTGGTCTTCCTGCGGCGGCGCACCGGCGGGGTGGACCGCGTCGACCGCGCGCAGCTGGTGCAGCGCCGCGAGCGTGCCCGCCGGGCGCCGCGGGACCGGTGGCTGGCCGCCACCGCGACGCTCGACCCGGCACGGCGCTCGGTGGTGCTCGAGGTGGTCACCCGGATCCTGTTCCACACCATCGTGGTCTTCTCGCTGTACCTGCTGTTCAGCGGCCACAACGAGCCCGGCGGCGGGTTCGCCGGCGGCCTGGTCGCCGGCCTGGCGCTGGTGCTGCGCTACCTGGCGGGCGGGCGCTACGAGCTGGGCGAGGCCGCGCCGGTGGCGCCGGGCCTGCTGCTCGGCGGCGGGCTGCTCTTCGCCGGCGGCACCGGCGTGGCCGGCCTGCTGCTGGGCGCCGGGGTGCTGCAGACGGCGATCCTGCAGGTGACGTTGCCGGTGCTCGGCGACGTCAAGCTCGTGACCTCGCTCTTCTTCGACATCGGCGTCTACCTGATCGTCGTCGGGCTGGTCCTCGACGTGCTGCGCAGCCTGGGCGCGGAGCTCGACCGCCAGGAGGACCAGGAGGACGAGATCGAACTGTCGCCCGGGGAGGTGGTGCTGCGATGACCCCCACGGTCGTGCTGCCGGTGATGATCGGCGGGCTCTACGCGGCGGGGGTGTACCTGCTGCTGGACCGCAGCCTCACCCGCGTGCTGCTGGGCTTCCTCCTGCTGGGCAACGCCACCAACCTGCTGGTGCTGTCGGCCGGCGGACCCGCGGGGCTGGCCCCGATCCTCGGCTACTCCGACCCGGAGGCGTTCAACGACCCGCTGCCGCAGGCGCTGATCCTGACCGCGATCGTGATCACCTTCGGGGTCGCCGCGTTCCTGCTGGCGATCATCCACCGCTCCTGGCGGCTGGCCCGCAACGAGGTGGTCGGCACCGACGAGGAGGACCGCCGCGTCGCCGCCCGGAAGGCCCTCGACGCCGACGAGCTGGACCCGGACGACCTCGCCCCCGAGGACCGCGCCGCCATGCACGCCGACTCCCGGGCCGCCGACCTCGAGGGGCTGGCCGACGACGTCGACCTGCCGGCGGGGAGCGGCGCCCGGTGATCGAGGTCCTCGCTCCGCTGCCGGTGCTGCTCCCGCTGCTGGGAGCGGCCGGCACGCTGCTGGTCTCCGGGCACCCGGCCTTCCAGCGCACCCTCAGCATGCTCGTGCTCACCGCGGTGCTCGCCGTCTCGGTGGTGCTGCTGCTGATGGCGGACGCCGACGGTGCCGGCTCCATCTCCGTCGGCGGCTGGCCGGTGCCGCTGGGCATCGTGCTGGTCGTCGACCGGCTGTCGGCCCTGATGCTGGTGGTCGCGGCGACCGTGGCGCTCGGCGTCCTCGTGTTCGCCGTCGGCCAGGGCGCGGCCGACGGGTCGGAGGAGACGCCGCTGTCGATCTTCCACCCGACGTTCCTGGTGCTGGTGGCGGGCGTGGGGAACGCCTTCCTCGCCGGTGACCTGTTCAACCTCTACGTCGGCTTCGAGATCCTGCTGATGGCCTCGTACGTGCTGCTCACCCTCGGCGGGACGGCGACGCGCATCCGCGGCGGCATCACCTACATCGTGGTCAGCCTGACCAGCTCGCTGGTGTTCCTCGCCGCGATCGGGCTGGTCTACGCCGCCACCGGCACGGTGAACATGGCGCAGCTGGCGGTGCGGCTGGGTGAGCTGCCCGAGGGCACCCAGGTGCTGCTGCAGTCGATGCTGCTCATCGCGTTCGGCATCAAGGCCGCCGTCTTCCCGCTCTCGGCGTGGCTGCCCGACAGCTACCCGACCGCGCCCGCCCCGGTCACCGCGGTCTTCGCCGGCCTGCTCACCAAGGTCGGCGTCTACGCCATCATCCGCACCCAGACGCTGCTGTTCCCCGGCGGCGCGCTCGACGACCTGCTGCTGTGGGCGGCGCTGGCCACGATGCTGGTGGGCATCCTCGGCGCGGTCGCCCAGGCCGACCTGCGCCGGATGCTGTCGTTCACCCTGGTCAGCCACATCGGCTACATGGTCTTCGGCATCGCCCTGGGGACGGCGGCCGGACTGGCCGGCGCGGTCTTCTACGTGGCCCACCACATCGCCATCCAGACGACGCTGTTCCTGGTGGCGGGGCTGGTCGAGCGCCAGGGCGGCACCACCGCGGTCGACAAGCTCGGCGGGCTGGCCCGGCGCTCGCCCCTGCTGGCCGTGCTCTTCTTCGTGCCGGCGATGAACCTGGCCGGGATCCCGCCGCTGTCGGGGTTCATCGGCAAGCTCGGGCTGCTGCAGGCCGGGGTCGCCGACGGCAGTGCCGGGGCACTGACGCTGGTCGCGGGCGGGGTGGTCACCAGCCTGCTCACCCTGCTCGCGGTCGCCCGCGTCTGGACCCGCGCCTTCTGGCGCTCCCCGAGCCAGTCGCCGGCCGAGGACACCGCCGGGGCCGCGGCCGCCGAGGCCGTGCAGCGCCACCGGCCGTCCGGTGACGGAGCCGGGTCGCCGGACGTGACGGCGTCCCCGGACGGCCCGGCGCGGACCGCGCTGCAGGACGCGTGGCGACGGCACACGGCGGTGGCGACGGCCGCCGAGCCCGACCTCCCGTCGGCGGCCGGAGCGGTCCGGGCGCTGCGCCCGCTGCCGCGGACCATGGTCGGCGCCACGACGGCCCTGGTCGCGCTCACCGTGGCCCTCACCGGGCTGGCCGGACCGCTCTATGGCCTGGCCGACCGCGCCTCCACGGACCTGCTCGAGCGCACGCCCTACGTCTCGTCGGTCTTCGGGGAGGGTGAGGTGCCGTGACGATCGAGCCCGCCGCCACCCGGCTGCGCCACCAGGTCCCGCTGGCCGGCTGGCTGGTGCTGGTCTGGATGCTGCTGTGGGGCACCTGGTCCTGGGCGAACCTCCTCTCCGGCCTGCTCGTCGCGTTGGCCGTGCTGACCCTGCTGCCGCTGCCGCACGTGGTCGGCGGCACCCGGGTGCGGCCGGTACCGCTGCTGGTCTTCCTCGGCCACTTCGTCCTCGACCTGTTCTCGTCCGGAGCCGAGGTCGCCTGGCAGGCCGTCCGTCCCGGCGGTGTGCGCCGGACGGCGATCGTGCGGGTGCAGCTGCGGGCCGACTCCGACCTGCTCCTGACGATGGTCGCCGAGGCGACCTCGCTGGTGCCCGGCTCCCTGGTCCTCGACCTGGACCGGGAGCAGCGGTTGATGACCCTGCACCTGCTGCCCGTGCGTGATCACGAGGACGTGCAGCGGAAGAAGGCGCACGTCCTGGTGGTGGAGCGGCGTCTGGTGCAGGCGTTCGGCTCGGTCGCGGACATCGCGGCCCTCGAGGAGCAGCGGAGGGACGAGGTGTCGGCGCCGTGACGACGGTGCAGTTCGCGCTGTACGTGATGATCGGCGGGGGCGCGCTCCTGGCCCTCGTCCGGCTGGCGCGCGGCCCCTCGCTGCTGGACCGGGTGGTCGCCACCGACACGCTGCTGGTGATCATCGCGGCCGGCCTGGCGGTGCACGCCGCGCTGGCGCAGGACCCGACGGTGGTGCCGGTGCTGGTCGTCGTGGCCCTGCTGGCCTTCGTCGGCTCGGTGTCGGTGGCCCGCTACGTCGGCGGGATGCTGCTGCGCTCGCACACCGGAGACGGGCGGGACCTCGGCCTGCCGGTCGCCGCCGAGGAGCGGGAGAGCCGGACGTGAGCGGGCCCGCCGACGTCGTGGCATTCGCCTGCCTGCTGGCCGGCGCCACGCTGTGCCTCACCGCCGGACTGGGCCTGGTGCGCTTCCCCGACGTGCTCTCCCGGATGCACGCCGGCACCAAGCCGCAGGTGCTCGGCGTGCTGCTGGTCATGGTCGGCGCGGCCATCCGGCTCGACGGCTGGGCCAACGTGTGGATGCTGCTGCTCGTCGCGGCCTTCCAGCTGCTCACCGCACCGGTGAGCGCCCACCTGATCAGCCGGGTCGCCTACCGCCGCCGGCACGTGCGCCGCGACCTGCTGCTCGTCGACGAGTACGGCGGGCCGGGCCACCAGGACGAGCGGTACCGCGGCGACGAGCCCGGCGACGCCCCGCCCGAGCAGCCCGGGCCCCTTCAGCCGTCCAGCTGAGCCAGCCAGAACGGCAGCCCCTGGTCGTCACGGCAGTACGCCGACGACCCGAAGGACTGGCGCTCGACCTCGCCGGCCTGCCCGCCGGCGGTCTGCACCGCGGCGACGGCGACCTCGATGTCGTCGACCGCGTACATCGGCACGGCGCCCAGGTCGTGCGCGTGCCCGCCGTGCAGGCCCACCGTCGGGGTCTGACCCTGGGTCTCCCAGCCGTCGTCGACCCGGCCGGGGCTCAGCGACCAGCCCAGCACCGCCTCGTAGAAGTCGCGGGCGCGGGCGCCGTCCGGCACCCGGAGCGTCAGGTACACCGCGTCGCCGGGCCGGACCGCCGGTCGCGCCGCGGCCGGCCCCGGGGCCGGCGTCTGGAGCATCCAGCGGTGGCCGAAGGGGTCGACGACGACGCCGGTCCGCCCGCCCGGGCCGTCGGACGGCGGCCGCTCCACGCCGGCCCCGGCGCCCGCCGCCCGGTCCACGGCGGCGTCGACGTCGGGGACGGCGAGGTGCAGCGTGACGCTGACCCGGCCCGGGTCCGGCCCGCCCAGCCCCAGCTCGGGGTACTCGTCGGCGAGGTAGAGCGTGGCCCCGCCGACGTCGAGCTCGGCGTGCCCGATGCGGTCGTCGTCCATGACGTGGGGCTCACCGACCACGCGGGCGCCGAGGGCATCGGCGTACCAGGCCGTCGCCGCGCGGGCGTCGCGCACGGTCAGATAGGGCGTCAGCTGGACCATGACCCGATGGTGCCGTGACCGGCCCGGGGGCGGGGCGTCGCCGGACGCCCCGCCCCCGGGCGGCCCTCAGCGCTGGGCCCGGTTCACCGCCGAGACGACCGCGCGGAGCGACGCGGTGACGATGTTCGGGTCGATGCCCACGCCCCAGAGCACGCGGTCGCCGACGGCGCACTCGACGTAGGCCGCGGCGCGGGCGTCGCCGCCGGCGGACATGGCGTGCTCGGCGTAGTCGAGCACCCGGACGTCGACGTCCACCGTGTGCAGCGCGTCGACGAACGCGGCGATCGGCCCGTTGCCGCGGCCCTCGACGGTCATCGGGACGCCGTCGGCGACCAGCTCGACCACCATCTCGTCGAGCTGGTCGCCGTGGGCCCGGTGCCGGTGGCCGGTCAGGGAGAACCGGCCCCACGGGGCGTCGGGGTCGGGCAGGTACTCGTTGGAGAACGCCGCCCACATCTGCTCGGCGGTGACCTCGCCGCCCTCGTTGTCCGTGTGCCGCTGCACGACCGCGCTGAACTCGATCTGCAGCCGGCGCGGCAGGTCCAGCTGGTTCTCGGTCTTCATGATGTAGGCGACGCCGCCCTTGCCGGACTGGCTGTTCACCCGGATCACGGCCTCGTAGGTGCGGCCGACGTCCTTGGGGTCGATCGGCAGGTACGGCACGGCCCAGGGCATCTCGGCGACCGGCCTCCCGGCGGCCTGGGCGTCGGCCTCGAGCGCCTTGAGGCCCTTGTTGATCGCGTCCTGGTGGGAGCCGGAGAAGGCGGTGTAGACCAGGTCGCCGCCGTAGGGGTGCCGCTCGTGCACACCCAGCTGGTTGCAGTACTCGACGGTGCGGCGGATCTCGTCGATGTCGGAGAAGTCGATCTGCGGGTCGATGCCCTGGCTGAACAGGTTCAGGCCCAGGGTGACCAGGTCGACGTTGCCGGTGCGCTCGCCGTTGCCGAACAGGCAGCCCTCGATGCGGTCGGCGCCGGCGCGGTAGCCCAGCTCGGCGGCGGCGACGGCGGTGCCGCGGTCGTTGTGCGGGTGCAGCGACAGGACGACGGCGTGGCGCCGGCCCAGGTTGCGGTGCATCCACTCGATCTGGTCGGCGTAGACCGTCGGCTCGGCCATCTCGACCGTGGCCGGCAGGTTGATGATCGTCGGCCGGTCGGGGGTGGGCTCCCAGACATCGGTGACGGCGTTGCAGACCTCGACGGCGAAGTCGAGCTCGGTGCCGGTGAACGACTCGGGGGAGTACTCGTAGAACACCTCGGTGCCGGTCAGCTGCTCGGCCAGCTTGTGCACCACCTGCGCACCGTGGACGGCGATGTCGACGATGCCGGCCCGGTCGGAGCCGAACACGACCCGACGCTGCAGCGTGGACGTCGAGTTGTAGAGGTGGACGATCGCCTGCTGCGCGCCGCGCAGGGACTCGAAGGTCCGCTCGATCAGCTCGTCGCGCGCCTGGGTGAGCACCTGGATGGTGACGTCGTCGGGTACCAGGTCGTCCGCGATGAGCTGGCGGACGAAGTCGAAGTCCGTCTGGCTGGCCGCCGGGAAGCCGACCTCGATCTCCTTGTAGCCCATGCGGACCAGCAGCTCGAACATCCGCCGCTTGCGGTCGGGCGTCATCGGGTCGATCAGCGCCTGGTTGCCGTCGCGCAGGTCGACGGCGCACCAGCGCGGGGCCCGGGTGGTGACCGTCTCCGGCCACGTGCGGTCGGGCAGCGTGATCGGGGTGAAGGGGGCGTAGCGGGAGATCGGCATCCGCGACGGCTGCTGGGGGTGCCGGACGTGCGGGTGGTTCTCGCTCAGGTTCCTGCTCACGGGTTCTCGCTCCTCTGGGCGCGGGCTGGACGCAGCTCCGGTGGGGCGGTCAGCGGGCGCCGGGGACGCTCTGGGTCACGGCGGGTCTCCGCGGCGAGGAGGCCGACCTAGGAGAGGGCCTCGCCGCGGCGGGTAAGCAGGAGGCTGCCGCGCACACAGCCACGGTAGCAGCGGATCAGCCGGAGTCGCAGCCACACGGGCAGGCGGCGGCGTGCCTCGGCGGCCCCGAGCCGTCGTCGACCTCGTCGCACTCCGGTGGGCAGGTGCAGGTCAGGGCGTCGTCGACCGGGTCGCGGGCGGTCGCCCGACGGCGGTCCCGCTCCTCCGCCGCGCGGCGCCGCGCCGCTTCCTGCCGCTGAGCCCGCCGCTCGGCCGGCGAGTCCCCCGCCACGGGGACGTCGTGGTCGTCCGGCGTCCCGACCCGTGCACGCTGGCGGTCCCGCGCGGCCCGGTCGAGGCCGAAGGTGAACCACGGCTGCCGCCGGTCGCGGCGGTCGGACCACCGGTCGGCCACCTCGTCGGTGTGTTCGGTGTCGAGGTGGGCGGGCAGACGGCGCCGGGTCGCATCCCGGGCGCCGTCGGGCTGCATGCCGGGCACCTCCCGCCCGTCGGCGTCGAGCAGGGTCAGGCGCAGCCCGGCCAGCTCGGCCGCCCTGGCCAGCGCGCGCGACGGCAGGTCCCGCGTCCCCGCCTCGACGTGAGCCACGGCCGACACGCTCAGCCCGGCTGCCGAGGCCAGCTCGCGCTGGGACAGGTCGGCGGTGCGCCGGATGCGCCGGAGCACCCCGCACAGGTCGAAGCCGTCCGCCACCCGGCCATGGTGCGGCGGGGGACGCGTGCGCGGGCCGGGCCGGCCTCATCTGTGGACGACTGCGGATCGGCCGGAGCCGGGCGCGGGGTGTCTCCTCCGGCAACGTCAGGCGCTGCTTACAGGGGGAAGCAGGGGTGGAGGAAGCCGGAGGAGCACACCCCTGGGTGCCGGGAAACGGGGAGGGACCGGCACGAGCCGACGCTCAGAAGGCCTTGCGCAGCCGCATGGCCAGCGGGCGGCCGTCGGGGTCGTCGACCAGCCGGTAGACCGGCGTCGCCCACAGCCGGGTGGGGAGCGTCAGCCGCGGCGGGGAGTGCTCGCGCAGCCGGCCCCGCGGCCGCGGGCCGCGGCGGCCGCCGGCGTACCAGGCGTCCAGCTCGGCCGCCGAGGCCTCGAGCGTCCGCACGAACGCGTCGGGGTCGATCAGGTCGTCGTCCTCGCTGCCGTCGGCCGCGCGGTCCAGGTGCTCGCGGGCCAGTTCCAGGCGCAGGTCACGGGCGAAGGTGCGGGCGCCGTCGCCCGTGCCGGCGGGGTCGCGGGGCTCGCGCGGGTCCCGCGTCGTGTCCAGCACGGCGGAGGACAGCTCGCTGTCGTGGGTCCAGGAACGGCGGTTGAAGTTGTCGCTGCCGACGCTGGCCCACACGTCGTCCACCACGCAGACCTTGGCGTGCACGTAGACCGGCGTCCCCTCGTGGTTCTCCACATCGAACACGTGCACCCGGTTGCGCCCGGCGCGCCGGCACATCTCCAGCGCCTGCCAGCGGCCCACGTACTGGGACCGCTCCGCCACCGCGCCGTCCTGGTCGGGCACCCGCGGCACCACGACGACCAGGTGCAGCCCGGGGTGGTCGGCCAGCGCCTCGGCGAACAGCCGGGCGACGTCGGCCGACCACATGTACTGGTCCTCCAGGTAGACCAGCCGGCGGGCCTGCTTGATCGCCTTCGAGTACCCGCGGGCCACCGAGCGCTCGCCGTGCGGCGCGAAGTCGTAGGGCGGCCGGATCGCCGGGTACGTGCGCAGGTTCTGCACCACGTGCGGCCCGCACGGCGGCGGGGGCGGCAGCTGCGGTGGCAGCGGGTCCGGATCGAGCCGGGCGCCGCGCAGCCGGTCGAGCACCCAGGCGATCGGGTTGCCGGAGTCGGCGTTGGTCGGGTCGTCCCAGCGCTCGCGGAACACGGTGTCCAGGACGCCGACCGTCGGCCCGCGCAGCATCAACTGGACGTCGTGCCACGGTGGCCGCTCCCCGTAGGCCGCGGACATCGCCAGCGACTGCGGATCGCCCCGGTGGTCGGCGTCGTCGCGGCGGCTGTGGCACAGGTCGATCCCGCCGACGAAGGCGACGTCCTGGGTCGGGTCCTGGTCGTGCCGCAGGACGACGAGCTTCTGGTGGTGGCTGCCGCCGCGGCGCACCCGCTGGTCGAGGATCACCTCGCCGCCACCGTGCTCGACCTCGTCGTCCAGCGCCCGGTTCTCCTCCGCGCTGAACGACATCCAGTCCACGTGCGAGCGCCACACCAGCCCGCGGACGCACACGCCGCGGCGCACCGCGTCGGTGAACAGCTGGGCGACGGTGGGGCCGCCCGGGCGCAGCTGCTCGTCCGGGTCGCCGCGCCAGTCGGTGAAGAACAGGTGGTCCCCGGCGTCGAGTCGCTCGACGTGCTCGACCAGCCGGTCGAAGTAGGTCACCCCGTGCACGAGCGCCTCGACGAGGTTGCCCTCCGTGTACGCCGGCAGGGACGTCGAGGGGTTGCCCCGCTCCTCGCCCGTCAGCAGCCAGCGCTCCACGTCCTCCACCCGGTGATCACAGCGCCCCGTCCAGGGGGACGCAAGCACGGCGCTCACCATGGACCTCGGTAGCCTGTGGACCCGTGGCCCTCGTCGTCCAGAAGTACGGCGGCTCGTCCGTCGCCTCCGCAGCGCACATCAAGCGCGTCGCCGAGCGGATCGTGGCGGCCAAGGAGGACGGCAACGACGTCGTCGTGGTGGTCTCCGCGATGGGTGACACCACCGACGAGCTGCTCGACCAGGCCGCCCAGATCACCGACGACCCGGCCGGTCGCGAGCTGGACATGCTGCTCACCGCGGGCGAGCGCATCTCCATGGCCCTGCTGGCCATCGCGATCAACACCCACGGCTACGAGGCGCGGTCGTTCACCGGTTCGCAGGCCGGGGTGATCACGACCTCCAGCCACGGCAAGGCGCGGATCATCGACGTCACGCCCGGTCGGCTGCGCGACGCCCTCGACGAGGGCTCGATCGTCATCGTCGCCGGCTTCCAGGGCGTCAGCCAGGACACCAAGGACGTCACCACGCTCGGGCGGGGCGGCTCCGACACGACCGCCGTGGCCGTCGCCGCGGCCCTGCAGGCCGACGTCTGCGAGATCTACACCGATGTCGACGGCGTCTTCACCGCCGACCCCCGCATCGTCCCGAACGCCCGGCGGCTCGACACCATCACCTACGAGGAGATGCTCGAGCTCGCCGCCTCCGGGGCGAAGGTGCTCATGCTCCGCTGCGTCGAGTACGCCCGCCGCTACGGCATCCCGGTGCACGTCCGCAGCTCCTACTCCCAGCTCCCCGGCACCACGGTGACCGGCTCGATGGAGGACCTCACGGTGGAACAGGCGATCATCACCGGCGTCGCGCACGACCGCTCCGAGGGCAAGATCACCGTCTTCGGGGTGCCCGACCGGCCGGGTGAGGCCGCGCAGCTGTTCCGCGTGCTCGCCGAGGCCGAGGTCAACATCGACATGATCGTGCAGAACGTGTCGACGTCGGCCAGCAAGCTCGCCGACATCTCCTTCACGCTGCCCAAGAGCGACGGCCCGGCCGCGATCGCCGCGCTGGAGAAGGTCAAGCACACCGTCGGCTACACCGACGTCACCTTCGACCAGCACATCGGCAAGGTGTCGCTGGTCGGCGCGGGAATGCGCTCGCACCCGGGCGTGTCGGCGCGGTTCTTCGGCGCGCTGGCCGACGCCGGGGTCAACCTGGAGCTGATCAGCACCTCGGAGATCCGCATCTCCGTGGTGTGCCGGGACACCGACGTGGACGTCGCCGTCCGCGCGGTGCACGACGCCTTCGACCTCGGCACCGACGAGGAGCAGGCGGTCGTCTACGGAGGGACGGGACGATGAGCCTCTTCACGAACGAGGGACTGCAGGTCGGCGTCGTCGGCGCCACCGGCCAGGTCGGCGCCGTGGTGCGCCGGCTGCTCGCCGAGCGCGGCTTCCCGCTCGCCGAGCTGCGCTTCTTCGCCTCCGCCCGCTCCGCCGGCAGCACCCTGCCGTGGGGCGACGGCGAGATCACCGTCGAGGACGCCGCGACCGCCGACCCCACCGGGCTCGACATCGCGATCTTCTCCGCCGGGGCGTCGACCTCGCGGGTGCAGGCGCCGCGGTTCGCCGAGGCCGGCGTGACGGTCATCGACAACAGCTCGGCCTGGCGCCGCGACCCCGACGTCCCGCTGGTGGTGGCCGAGGTCAACCCGGACGCGCTGGCGTCGGTCCCCAAGGGGATCATCGCCAACCCGAACTGCACCACGATGGCCGCGATGCCGGTGCTCAAGCCGCTGCACGACGAGGCGGGGCTGGTGCGCATCGTCGCCAGCACCTACCAGGCGGTCTCCGGCAGCGGTCTCGCCGGTGTGGAGGAGCTCGACACGCAGGTCAAGGCGGTCGTCGACAAAGCCGCGGAGCTCACCCACGACGGCTCGGCGGTCGCCTTCCCGGAGCCGGCCAAGTACGTGCGGCCGATCGCGTTCAACGTGCTCCCCATGGCCGGCTCGCTGGTCGACGACGGCACGAACGAGACCGACGAGGAGCAGAAGCTCCGCAACGAGAGCCGCAAGATCCTGGGCATCCCCGACCTGCGGGTCTCGGGCACCTGCGTGCGCGTCCCGGTCTTCACCGGGCACTCGCTGTCGCTCAACGTGGAGTTCGCCCGGCCGCTGACCGCCGAGCGCGCCACCGAGCTGCTGTCCGGTGCGCCCGGGGTCGAGCTCACCGCCGTCCCCACGCCGCTGCAGGCCGCCGGGCAGGACCCGAGCTACGTCGGCCGCATCCGGCAGGACCCCGGCGTCGACGGCGACCGCGGCCTGGCGCTGTTCGTCAGCAACGACAACCTGCGCAAGGGCGCCGCGCTCAACACCGTCCAGATCGCGGAGTTGGTGAGGGACCTCGAGAGGTGACCGCTGCTGTCCGTCCGGACGCGGGGGTCGGAGGCCTCCCGGCCGGACGGACGCAGCGGCTCAACTCAACGGGGGGACGGCACTGCCGCGGTGTCCGCCGGTAGGCGGACAGTGTCACGGCTCCACGTGGCGCAGCGCGAAGTCGAGCGCGACCTCGACCTGGCGGATGGTCTCCTCGATGACCAGCGAGCCGTGCCCGGCGTCGAAGCGGTACACCTCGTGCGGCTTGGCGAGCTCTTCCAGCCGCGCCAGGTAGTTGTCGATCTGCCGGATCGGGCAGCGCGGGTCGTTGGCTCCGGCCACGACCAGCACCGGCGCGGCCACGTCCTGCGCGTAGGTGATCGGCGAGGAGCGCACGTAGACGTCGTGCACCTCGTCCGGTGAGCCGCCGAAGAGCGCGCGGTCGTAGGCCCGCAGCCCCTCCATCTCGTCCTCGTAGGCGGCCAGGTAGTCGGCCACCGGCACCTCGGCGATCCCGGCCGCCCAGCGCTCCGGCTGGGTGCCCAGGCCGAGCAGGGTGAGGAAGCCGCCCCACGACCCGCCGGAGACCAGCGCCCGCGACGGGTCGAGGAACCCCTCCTCGACCAGGGCGTCGTAGACGGCGGCGACGTCCTCCAGCTCGGTGAGGCCCGGCCGGCCGGTGAGCGCGTCCCGCCAGGCGCTGCCGTAGCCGGTGGACCCGCGGTAGTTGACGTGCACGACGGCGTACCCGGCGTCCACGTAGGCCGCGCGGCGGGCGCGGTAGGAGTCGTCGTCGGCCGCCTCCGGGCCGCCGTGCACCAGGAACGCCGTCGCGTACGGAGCCGGGCCGGCCGGGCGCACCACCAGCGCGTGCACGTCGCCGCCCGGACCGGGCACCCAGCGGTCCTCGACCGGATAGGCCGCGGGCGGCTCCTCCCCAGGAGCGGCGAGCACGACCGGGCCGTCGGCCCGCCGGATGACCGGCGGGAGCTCGGAGTTCGACCAGGCCAGCTCCACCGCGCCGTCCGGGCGGGCGGTGGCCCCGCGGACGACGCCGCGCGGGGTGTCCAGCCGCTCCAGGGCCCCGCTGCCGAGGTCGTAGCGGTACAGCTCGCTGCGCGCGGCGTGGTCGTGGCCGACCAGCAGCGCCGACCCGTCGGGGTACCAGCCGGCGGTCACGTCGCCGGGCAGGTCGAGCACGATCTCGGTCTCGGTGTCGGTGCCGACGTCCCAGACCAGCAGCTCCTCGCGGCCGCGCCGCTCGTGCCCGACCAGCAGCCGCCGGTCGCCGGGCAGCGGGGCGAACTCCAGCGCGTGCAGGCCGCGGCCCTCGCCGTCCCACTTCTCGGCCACCACGGCCGGCGCCTCGAGCGTGGTGTCGGCCGTGCGCAGCACCCGCAGCGCCGGGTAGCGCGGGTCGCCGTGCTCGGAGTGCGAGATGACCAGCAGGTCCTCGTCGTGGGTGAGCGCGTCGACCGACGCCGGGTCCTCGTGCCGGTAGACCACCCGCGGCGGGCCGCCGGCCGGGGCCAGCCACAGTTCCGAGCCGTCGTCGGTGGAGCGGCCGACGGCCACCACGGAGGTGCCGACCTCCAGGCCCGCGGGGTAGGCCGGGCCGACCTCGGGGACGGCGACGCGGTCCTCCCCGCCGGCGAAGGGCTGGGTCATCCAGACGCCGAACTCGTCGCCGTCGGTGTCGGCGAACCACCAGATCGTCTCGCCGTCCGGGCTGAGCGTGCCGATCAGCGTGCCGTTGGCCCGGTCGGTCGCCTGCCGGTGGGCGTCGGTGGTGCGGTCCCACGCGTACTGCTCCACGACGCCGCTGACGTCGGAGGCGTACAGGTTGCGGTGCGGTGCCTCCAGCGCCCAGTGGGGCAGGCTCACCCGGGGCGCACGGAAGCGGGCCTGCCAGCGGGCGGTGACCTCGGGGGAGGGGGCGGGGGCGGTCGGCTCGGCGCTCACCGGCCCATCCTCCCCGGCGGCCGCAGCCGACCGGGCGGGGACCCCGGGAACGACTCAGGGGCCGCCTTCCGGCGGCCCCTGAGCACGGTGTCGGGGTGACAGGATTTGAACCTGCGACCTCGTCGTCCCGAACGACGCGCGCTACCAAGCTGCGCCACACCCCGAGGTACGCCGACGAGTCTAGCCGACGCCCGGATCAGCCCTGACGGGCGGTCAGGGTGAGCAGCGTCGCCTCGGGCGGGCAGGCGAAGCGGTACGGCGCGTAGGGGCTGGTGCCCAGGCCGGCGGAGACGTGCAGCCAGGTGCCGCGGGGGTGCTCCGCCGACGGCTCCGCCCAGCGGTGCAGCCAGCGGACCCGGTCGCGGTCGATGCCGCAGTTGGTCACCAGCGCGCCGTAGAAGGGCACCCGCAGCTGCCCGCCGTGGGTGTGCCCGCACAGCAGCAGGTCGTGGCCGTCGGCGGCGAAGCGGTCGAGGACCCGCGGCTCGGGGGAGTGGGCCAGCCCGATGCGCAGGTCCGCGGCCGGGTCGGCGGGGCCGGCGACGAGGTCGTAGCGGTCGCGGTCGAGGTGCGAGTCGTCGACGCCGGCGAAGGCGATCCGCCGTCCGCCGACGACCAGCTCGCCGCGGGCGTTGGTGAGGTCCAGCCAGCCGCGGCGGGTCAGTCCGTCCCGCAGGTCCCGCCACGGGAGCTCGTCGCCGTGCACCCGCTTGTGGCCCGGCCTGAAGTACTTGAGCGGGTTCTTCGGCCGGGGCGCGTAGTAGTCGTTGCTGGCCAGCACGAAGACGCCGGGGAGGTCCAGCAGGGGCTCGAGCGCCCGCAGCGTCCCCGGGACGGCGTCCATCCCCGCCAGGTTGTCGCCGGTGTCGACGACCAGGTCCGGTTCGAGCTGCGCCAGCGAGGCCACCCACTCCTGCTTGGACCGCTGGCCGGCGGTCATGTGCAGGTCGGACAGGTGCAGCACCCGCAGCGGCGGCGAGCCGGGGGGGAGCACCGGGACGTCGAAGCGGCGCAGCGTCCACCGGGTGCGCTCGTAGAGGGAGGCGTAGGCGATCCCTGCGGTCGCCGACCCGAGGACGGCGGCCGGGAGGGCTGTGGTCGCGCGCACGACAGACCAGGTTACGGGCGCGCCGCCGGGAAGCGCCGTGCGAGGCTGGGGCACGTGCCCGACCTCAAGGAACAGCTGCGCGCCGACCTGACCACCGCGATGAAGTCCCGCGACGAGCTGCGCACCGCGACGCTGCGGATGGTCCTGGCGGCCGTCAGCGCCGAGGAGGTCGCCGGCAAGGAGGCCCGCGAGCTGAGCGACGACGAGGTGCAGGCGGTGTTACGCCGCGAGGCCAAGAAGCGCCGCGAGGCCGCCGAGGCCTTCGCTGCGGCCGGCCGCAGCGAGCAGGCCGACCGGGAGCGGGACGAGGGCGACGTGGTCGCGGCCTACCTGCCGGCGCAGCTGGATGACGCCGACCTCGCCGCCCTGGTCGCCGACGTCATCACCCGCACCGGCGCCAGCGGCATGAAGGACATGGGCCGGGTCATGGGCGCGGTGCAGCAGGAGGTCGCCGGTCGGGCCGAGGGTGGTCGGGTGGCCGCCGAGGTGCGCCGCCAGCTGGGCTGACTCCCGGCGAGCAGGGGCCGGGCCGGCCGGCGGCCCGGGGGTAGGGGTCCGCCGGCCGGGGTCCTCAGTTCTGCGAGATGGTCACGGGACCCTGATCGCTCTCGCAGACCGTCGTCGTGTCCCCGCTCCGGTCCACGGCCCGGCCGAGGACGGCGACGGGCCCGACCTTGACGCCGCAGACCTGGGCCGCGACCTGCGCCGCGACCCCGATGTCGACGTTCCTTGCGATATTCACTTCTCCCACGAAGACGTTGACCAGGCCGTCCTGATCGTTCGGCTGCGCCGCAGCAGGCGTCGCAGCGGTGACGATGGCCGCGCCGGCGAAGACCGGGACGACGGCCTTCCGTGCCCATGTGCTGATCATGTGGAGCCTCCTTGCTCGTGGGCCGTCCCGGCGCCTCTCGCCGGAGGAGTGCGGCCCTGCACGGGTGGAGACGTCGCCCCCGGATCTGCTGACGAGGGCTGCCGGGGCCGCGCGCCCCGGTGGATGTCCGCTGTCACCGCTGCTCAGGCGCGGTCTCCTGCGCCTCAAGGCGGTGTCAGGACGTTCGAGGCGACCTCGGGGCTCCGCGTCATGCGCGGGTGGGGAAGGCGTCCACGGGCGGTTCGTTCGACGCGCCGAGGGGGGCTCCCGGGCGTAGCGTCTCGCGGGTGGCGGCGGTCGAGCCGGTGGGGAGTCCGGGCGGCGACCGCGGGTCTGCGGACGTCGCGGCGCTCATCCCGCTGGTCCGCCGGATCGTCGCGTCCCGCGTCCCCGATCCGGCCACCGCGGACGACCTGGTCCAGGAGACCCTGGCCCGGGTTCTCGCCGCCGCCGGCCGGGTGGAACCCGGCATGCTGGAGCCCTACGCGATCGTGACGGCGCGCAACGTCGTCATCTCGATGTGGCGGGACCGGGACCGGCAGCGACGGCACCAGCACCGCGTCGTCGACCTGCGGCCCCCCGAGGCGCCCGACGAGGACGTCCTCGCCCGCGAGGACCGCGCTGCCGTCGCGGAGGCCCTGTCCCGGCTGTCGGACCGCGAGCGGACGACGCTGCTCGCCCACGAGGTGTCCGGCCAGGACACCCGGTCACTGGCGGCCGAGCTCGGGTCCACCGCCGGTGCGGTGGCCGCCCAGCTCAACCGCACCCGTGCGCGGTTGCGGGTGGAGTACCTGCTCGTCTCCGAGCGGGTGGAGCGCCGACGGAACGCTGCCGTCCGGTGCTGCTGGCCATCTCCAGCGGCGATCGCCGCCGCCAGCGCGAGGTCGACGCCGCTCGCCACCTGCTCGAGTGCGACCTGTGCGCGCGGCTGTCCGAGCCGCTGGTGGAACGGGGGCGGTCCCGGGACGACGCCGTGCGTGTCGCCGTGCGCGCCGACGCCGACGTCGTCGCTGCCCGGCAGGTCGCCCGGGAGGTGGCCACCCGGCTGGGCTTCTCCACCACCGACGTCACGTTGATCGCGACGGCGGTGTCGGAGATGGTGCGCAACATCGTGCGCTTCGCGGACTCCGGCGAGGTCGTGGTGACGGAGCTGCAGGAGCCGCGGCGGGGGATCTCCATCGTCGCCCGCGACGCCGGCCCCGGGATCCCCGACGTCGACCAGGCGCTGCAGGACGGCTACAGCACCTACCAGGGGCTCGGGCTGGGACTGCCGGGCGCCCGGCGGCTGATGGACGAGTTCGCGGTGGTCTCCGAGATCGGCCGCGGCACGACGGTGACGATGACGAAGTGGCGGGCAGAGACATGACCAGGTTCGACGACCCGAGCGTGACCGTGGCTCCGACGGACGCGACCCGCGGCCGTGACGAGGAGGCCCTCCTCCCGCAGCTGGTGGCGCACCTGCGCGAGCACCGCACCCGGCTCCGCCAGGAGTGGGTCGGCCGCATCCAGGAGGCGCACCTGCTGCAGGCCATGACCGCCCAGGAGACGTCCGCCGAGACCACGCTGGTCTACGACAACTACGTCGAGGTCCTGGAGACCGGCAGCGTGGAGGCTCTGCAGCACTACGCCCGCGACCTGTCCGAGCGGATCATCCCGCGAGGGGTGGAGACCCACGAGGTCGTCGGCATCGTGCTCCTGCTGCGCGACGTCCTGGCCCGGTCGCTGTTCGAGAAGTACCAGCGCGACTTCGCGTTGCTCAACCGGGTGCTCGACGCCTACGAGCCGGCGGCCAACCGCATCGCCAACACCGTGGCCGTCAGCTTCGTCGAGGAGCGCGAGCGGGTCATCCGGCAGCAGCAGGACGCCATCCGCGAGCTGTCGACGCCGGTCCTGCCGGTCCGCGAGCGGCTGCTGATCCTGCCGATCATCGGCGTGCTGGACCGGGAGCGGGCGCAGCAGCTGACCGTGCAGCTGCTCGGTGGCATCCGCACGCACCGGGCCAAGGTGGTCGTCGTCGACATCACCGGCGTCCCGGACGTCGACGAGTCCGTCGCCAACCACCTGGTGCGGACGGTCGACGCCTCGCGGCTGATGGGTGCCAGCGTGATCATCACCGGGCTGTCCCCGGAGATCGCCCAGACGCTGGTCACCATCGGCGTCGACCTGTCGAAGATGAACACCATCGGCGACCTGCAGGGCGGCCTCGAGGAGGCCGAGCGGCTCCTGGGGTACGCGGTGTCCCGCGACGACGGGAGCGGTGGGCCGTGAACGGCGGCCCGCGCCTCTTCTCGATCCTGCGGCAGGGCCCGTACCTGATCGCCTCGATCCACACCGCCCTGGACGACTCGCAGCTGGTGCGGTTCCAGCAGGACCTGGTGGAACGGATCGGCGCCGACCGTGCGCGGGGCGTCGTGATCGACGTGGCCGCGCTCGACGTCCTGGACTCCTTCGCGTCCCGGACGCTGCGCGACATCGCCGAGATGGCCCGGCTGCGCGGGGCGGTGACCGTGATCGTCGGGATCCAGCCGGACGTCGCGTTCGCCATGGTGGAGCTCGGCATGGACACCGGCCGGGTGGTGACCGCACTCGACCTGGAGGAGGGCCTGGCCGAGCTGGACCGGTACGTCGGGGCGCCGCCGGCCCCGCGGACATGACGGCGCGCGAGGCCCTGCTGCGCGACTACCGGGCCGCCTTCCTGCGGTACCTGTCGCGGCACGAGGAGTCCGCGCTCGACACGGGCTACCGGCTCGGGCGCGGTGCCCTGGCCGGCGGCCGGAGCCTGCTCGACGTCGTCCAGGTCCACCACGACGTCCTGACCGAGGTGCTCCGGGACAGTCCGGGGAACGAGGTGCCCCTCATCGCCCGGTCGGCGGCGGACTTCCTCGTCGAGGTGCTGGCCAGCTACGACATGGCGCGGCGAGGGCCCGGCTCCTGACCGGCGGGGCCGCGTCATCCCCGGGCGCCGGGCGCGTCCTCTCCTGCGACAGGCCGTTCCCGCTCGCGAGGAGGTGGCGACCGTGACCGTGCGCGGCGCCGTCGGCGACAGCAGTCCGTCCCGGGTCCCCGGCGCACCCGGCAGGCGGTCGGTGCCGGCCCGGCCGGCGTTCGAGTCCCGCCGGGAGTTCCTCGACCTGCTGCGCCGGTTCGCCGTCTGCCTGGAGACCGCCGAGCGCGTCCGGGCCGAGCTCCTCCGGCAGGGCGCCGCCGGAGCGGCTCAGCCGGCCGGCGCGGGAGCCGGCGGGGGCGTCGGACCGCCCGGGACGGGGGCCAACGGGTCGACCGGCGCCGGCGGCACTGCGGCCGGGTCGGCGGGAGCGGGCGCGACGGCGGCCGGGTCCGCGGGTGCGGGAGCAGCCTCCGGGGCCGGGGGAGCCGGCGGGACCACCGGTGCCGGTGCCGGTGCCGGCGCCGGTGCGGTGAACGGCACGGCCGGCTGACCGGCCAGGACGGGGGTCATCGCGTTGCGCCAGATCGTCGCCGGCATGCCGCCGCCGAAGCCGCGGACCTGCTCGCGCGCCTTGGGGTTGTAGACCATGACGCTGGCCGTGTACTGCGGCGTGTACCCCACGAAGGCGACCGAGAGGTTGTCCTGGCTGGTGCCGGTCTTGCCGGCGATGCGGTGCCCGGGGACGGCGGCGTTGCGCCCGGTGCCGAAGGGGGACTCGGTGTCCCCGACCAGCACCTGGTTGAGCGTCGTGGCCACCTCGGTCGGGACGGCGCCCGGCGTGCACCCGTCGCCGTCCACGACCGGCCGGCCGTCGTCGCCGGTGAGCGGCTCGCCGTTGCGGTCCAGCACGGCGGTCACCGGCGTCGGGTCGCACTGGGTGCCGTCGGCGGCGAGCGTGGAGTACGCGCTGGCCAGGCCCAGGGGGCTGGTCGACTCCGGCCCGAACGTGAACGAGCCCCGGTTCTCGTCGATGATCTGCTGCGCCAGCCCCGGGTCGTTGAAGTGGAACAGGCCCATCCGCTCGGCCATGCGCACCGGGCCCTCGACGCTGCCCAGCTGGTCCTCCAGCGCGAGGAAGTAGGTGTTGGACGAGCGGACCAGCGCCTCGGCCATCGACAGCGTCCGCGGGTAGTTGTCGCCGACGTTCTCGACGTCGTAGCGCCCGGCGCCGTCCCGGTACACGCGGGAGACGTAGGGCTCGCTCGCGGTGATGACGTGCGACACCGGGAAGCCCCGCTCGAGCGCGGCGGCCGCGGTGAAGACCTTGTAGGTGGAGCCGGAGCCCTGCCCGGGGACGACGTTGAGGTTGACCGACTCGCACTCGGGGCCGTCGCAGCCGAAGCGGCGGTTGGCGCTCATCGCCAGCACGTGGCCGGTGCCCGGCTCGACGGCGGTGAAGGTGCCCGCCAGCGAGTCGCCCATGGCCAGCGCGCCGAGGACCGCCTGGTCGCCGGAGCGCTGCAGGTCCGGGCGCAGCGTCGTCTGGATGGTCAGGCCGCCGTCGTCGAGCAGCTCCTGGCTGATCCCGAGCGTGCCGGTGAGGTGGTCGGCCAGGTAGGCGCAGAAGAAGCCGCCGATCGCGGCGTCGATGCAGCCGTTGGGCGGGGTGCCGCCGGGGGCCACCTCGACCGGCGTCGCCGCGACCTCGTCGAACTGGGCCTGGTCGATGTGGCCCGCGCTGACCATCGCCTGCAGCACCTGGTTGCGCCGGTTCCGCCCGTTCTCGGGGTTGGTGATCGGGTCGTCGTTGGACGGGCTCTGCACCAGGCCGGCCAGCATGGCCGCCTGCGGCAGGGTGAGGTCGGCGGCGTCCACGCTGAAGTAGCGCTGCGCCGCGGCCTGCACGCCGTAGGCGCCCTGCCCGAAGTACACGAGGTTCAGGTAGCGGGTGAGGATCTCGTCCTTGGAGTACTCCTCCTCCAGGGCGAGGGCCATCCGCGCCTCCCGCAGCTTGCGGCCCAGGCTCTCCTCGGTGGCCGCCTGCCGCTCCTCGGCGGTGTCGGCGGTCTGCGCGAGGGTCTGCTTGACCAGCTGCTGGGTCAGCGTCGAGCCGCCCTCCTGCACCGAGCCCGCCGCCACGTTGGTCGCCAGCGCGCGCAGTGTGCCCTGCACGTCCAGGCCGTTGTGCTGCTCGAACCGGGCGTCCTCGATGGCGACCAGCGCCTGCTTCATGACGGCGCTGATCCGGTCGGAGGGGACCGGCGTCCGGTTGTTCCGGTAGAACATCGTGATCAGCGAGCCGTCGGCCGCCAGCACGCGGGTGTTGCCCGCCGGCATCTCGTCGGTCAGCTCGACCGGCAGGGCGTCGAGCAGCGAGGCCGAGTTCCGCGCGGCCAGGCCGGTGCCGCCCACGAAGGGCAGCAGCATGCCGGCGACCAGGGCGCCGGCGAGGACGATCGTCGCGGCCAGCTTCGCGAGGACCCGGGCGCGGTCGGGGGCGTCGGGAGACATCGGGCGCCAATGTACGTGGCGCCCGGCGGTCGGACGTCCGCGCTCAGCGACGGCGCGCGGGGAGGATGCGCCGCCGCGGCACACCCGTCGGCGTGTCGCCGTCCGGACCGGTCAGCGCGTCGGCCATGCCGCGCAGCCCGTCGAGGTCGTGCACGTCGCCGGCGGCGACCGGCACGGTGCGGACGGCGACCTCCGGGTGGGCGCTGGTGAACCGGTCGGCCAAGTGCTGCTCGCGGGTCGCCTGCGTCATCCGCTCGGCGTGCACCCGCAGCGCCCCGGCGGCGAGCTCGGCACCGTCCGCGCCGGCCTCGAGGACCTCCTCGGCCGCGCCGTCGGCCCGGGTCGCCGACAGCGCCGTCGTCGTGGGCGGGTGGGTGCGGTTGAGCACCAGCCCGGCCAGCGGCATCTGCTCGGCCGAGAGCCGGTCGACGAAGTAGGAGGCCTCCCGCAGCGCGTCGGGCTCGGGTGTGGCGACGACGACGAACCAGGTGCCCGGCCGGCGCAGCAGCTCGTAGGTGGCGGTGGCCCGCTCCCGGAACCCGCCGAACATCGTGTCGAGCGCCGCCACGAACGCGGAGATGTCCCGCAGCAGCTGCCCGCCGAGGATCTTGGAGATGATCCGGCTGAAGAACAGGAAGCCGGCGCTGGCGATCTTGAACCCGGTCCGGCTCGGGGCGGTGAGCAGCCGGATCATCGTGCCGTCGAGGAAGCGGCTCATCCGGTTGGGGGCGTCGAGGAAGTCCAGCGCCGACCGCGAGGGCGGGGTGTCGACGACGATGAGGTCCCACCGGTCGCCGGCGCGCAGCTGGCCCAGCTTCTCCATCGCCATGTACTCCTGCGTCCCGGCGAAGGACGACGACAGGGCCTGGTAGAAGGGGTTCTCGAGGATCTGCTGGGCACGTTCGGGCGTGGAGTGCGCCACGACGATGTCGTCGAACGTGCGCTTCATGTCCAGCATCATCGCGTGCAGCTCGCCCCGGATCCCGGGGACGTCGACC
Source organism: Geodermatophilus sp. SYSU D01176 (assembly GCF_054050015.1). NCBI lineage: Bacteria > Bacillati > Actinomycetota > Actinomycetes > Geodermatophilales > Geodermatophilaceae > Geodermatophilus > Geodermatophilus sp. SYSU D01176. Next base: position 28,794 of record NZ_JBJGYN010000003.1, read on the forward strand.
CGCCGCGGCTCGTTGTCCAGCTCCACCAGACCGAGGGACTGGGCCAGCCGGCGTGCCGGGTCGATCGTGAGGACGACGACGGTGCGGCCGGCCTCCGCCGCGGCCAGTGCCAGGGCCGCCGACGTCGTCGTCTTGCCCACCCCGCCCGCGCCGCAGCAGACCACGATGCGGGTGTCCGGATCGGTGACCAGCTCGGCGAGCTCGAGCGGCAGGGGCTCCGGCGCGGGTGGGGCGGTCGGGCGCGGGTGCCGGCGGGTGCGCTCGGTCGTCTGGGTCATGCCGCCACCTCGGTCCGCAGGTGCTCCTCCAGCCGGCCGGCGAGCTGGAACAGCGCGCCGAGGTCCATGGGGCCGGGCAGCAGCGGCAGCTCGACGGTGGGCCGGTCGAGCGCCTCGACCTCGTCGCGCAGCTCGTCCTGGGCGGCCCAGCGGCGGGCGTGCTCGGTGGCCTCTGCGGCGAGCGCGTCGGCCAGCCCGGGGACGTCGCGCAGCCCCGCCGCGGCCAGCGCCGGGGCCAGGTCCGCGCCGGTCAGCCCGCCGTCGGCGGCGCGGACGAGCGCGGGCTCGGGCAGCGCCGGCTCGGCGGCCATGTTCACGATGACCGAGCCGACCGGCAGCCCGACCGAGGCGAGCTCGGCGAGGGCGTCGGCGGTCTCCTGCACCGGCATGTCCTCGAGCAGGGTCACCAGGTGCACCGCCGTCTGCGGCGACTTGAGCACGGCCATGACGCCGTCGCTCTGCGTCTTGATCGGGCCGGACCGGGCCAGCCCGGCCATCTCCCCGGTGACGTTGAGGAAGCGGGTGATGCGCCCCGTCGGCGGGGCGTCGACCACGACCGCGTCGTAGACCGGGCGGCCGTCGTGGCGCCGGGTCACCGCCTCCTTGACCTTGCCGGTGAGCAGCACGTCGCGCAGGCCCGGGGCGATCGTCGTGGCGAAGTCGACCGCGCCCACCCGGCGCAGCGCCCGCCCGGCCCGCCGCAGGTTGTAGAACATCTCCAGGTACTCGAGGAGGGCTTCCTCGACGTCGATCGCGAGGGCCTTGACCTCGCCGCCGCCGCGGGCGACGGCCACCCGCCGCTCCTCGTACGGCAGCGGCGGGGTGTCGAACAGCTGCGCGATGCCCTGGCGACCCTCGGTCTCCACCAGCAGCACGTGGCCGCCGTCGGCGGCGAGGGCGAGCGCGAGGGCCGCGGCGACCGTGGTCTTGCCGGTCCCCCCCTTGCCGGTGACGACGTGGCAGCGCACGGGGGAGAGGACCGGACTCACGGACACGAGCGTAGAAGGCAGGAGGACCTCCCTGCCCCCCACCATGGGAGACCCCGCCCTCGCCACCCCTCGGGGCGGGGCCCGGGACGAGGCCAGGGGGCTGCGCTAGCGTCGCGCCCATGAGCGAACCGGCCCGCGTGAAGTGGGAGTACGCCACCATCCCGCTGCTGATCCACAACACCAAGGCGATCCTCGACTCGTGGGGCGTCGACGGGTGGGAGCTGGTCACCGTGCTGCCCGGCCCGGGCGGGGCCGACCAGCCCGTGGCCTACCTCAAGCGCCCCGCCGGCTGACGGCGCCATGACCAGTCCGCAGACCTCCAGCTGGCACGCCCGGCTGGCCGAGCTCGGCATCCGGCTGCCCGCGGTCGCCGCACCGGTCGCCGCCTACGTCCCGGCGGTGCGCACCGGCCAGCTGGTCTACACGTCGGGACAGCTGCCCTTCGTCGACGGTGGGCTGCGCCGCACCGGGAAGGTGGGCGGCTCGGTCGACGCCGAGGACGCCGCCCACGACGCCAAGCTGTGCGCCCTCAACGCCCTGGCCGCCATCGACGAGCTCGTGGGCCTGGACGAGGTCGCCCGTGTCGTCCGCGTGGTCGGCTACGTCGCCAGCGCGGAGGGCTTCACCGGCCAGCCGCGGGTGGTGAACGGCGCCAGCGAGCTGCTCGGCCGCATCTTCGGCGACGCCGGCCGGCACGCCCGCAGCGCCATCGGCGTGGCCGAGCTCCCGCTGGGCGCCCCCGTCGAGGTCGAGCTCACCGTCGAGCTGCGCTGATGGTCGCCCTACCGGGCTCCAACCGCGGCCACGTGCCGTCCCCCAGCTGCACCGAGCGACTCCTCGTGGCCCCGGCGGGGAGCCTCCGGCCCCCGCACCGGGACCACGACCTCGCGGGGCGGCCGTGACACCCGCTGTGCCCAAGCAGGCGGCGACCGTGCTGCTGCTGCGGGACGGCGTCCACGGGCTGGAGGTCTACCTGCTGCGGCGTACCCGCGGCATGCCGTTCGCCGGCGGGATGACCGCCTACCCGGGCGGCGGGGTCGACCCGCGCGACGGCGACGTCGAGACCGCGTGGGCCGGCCCCCCGCCCGAGCAGTGGGCGCACGCGTTCGGCTGCGACGAGCGGACCGCGCGGGAACTGGTCTGCGCGGCGGTCCGCGAGACGTTCGAGGAGGCCGGCGTCCTGCTCGCGGGCGCGCCGGACGGCGGCGACGGGGTGGGCGGGGTGGTGCCGTCGGTGTCGGGGGAGGACTGGGAGGCGCAGCGTCAGGCCCTGCTGGCCCGCGAGCTCTCGCTCGCCGAGCTGCTCGCCGCCCGCGGGCTGGCGCTGCGGTCGGACCTGCTGCGGCCCTTCGCGCACTGGATCACCCCGCCGGCCGAGCCGCGGCGCTACGACACCAAGTTCTTCGCCGCCGCGCTGCCGGTCGGCCAGGAGGCCCGGCACGTCACCGGCGAGGCCGACGAGGTGAGCTGGCTGACGCCGTCCGCCGCGCTGGCCGAGATGACCGCCGGCACCCGGCCGATGCTGCCGCCGACGATCCACACCCTCGGACAGCTCGAGCCGTTCGCCGACGTGGCCGCGGCCCTGGCCGGATCGCCACCGGAGCCGCTGCACCCGATCTGCCCGTCGTTCGCCGACGAGCCCGACGGCCGCTGGGCCGTGCTCCCCGACGGCACCCGCATCCGGATGGTCGTGCCGCTTCCTTCCTGATCGCGCCGAGTGGACCCCGGAGGGGTCCGCGCAGGCGCGGTGCAGCGGCTCAACGCGACAGGGGTACGGCTCCTGGCCGCGGTGTCGGCCGGTGGGCCGACGGTGTGATCGAACGCCAGGGGCCCAGAACCGGACCGGTTCCTGGCCCCTGGGGTTCGTCCAGCGCGATGTCAGCGCGCGCGGCGGCGCAGGCGCTCCTCGTCGAGGACGACGACCGACTTGCCCTGCAGCTGGATCCAGCCGCGGTGCACAAAGTCGGCCAGGGCCTTGTTCACCGTCTCCCGCGAGGCGCCGACCAGCTGGGCCAGCTCCTCCTGCGTCAGGTCGTGCTTGACCCGCAGGCCCTCGCCCTCCCGGCTGCCGAACCGGTCGGCCATCTGCAGCAGCGCCTTGGCGACGCGACCCGGGACGTCGGTGAAGATCAGGTCCGCGACCGAGTCGTTGGTGCGGCGCAGCCGCCGGGCCAGGACGTGCAGCAGCCGCTCGCCGACCTCGGGGTGCGCCTCGATCCACGGCCGCAGCACCGACTGCGGCATGCGGGCCAGCTTGACGTCGGTCACGGCCGTGGCGGTCGCGGTGCGCGGGCCGGGGTCGAAGACCGACAGCTCGCCGAACTGGTCCGAGGGGCCCATCACGGCCAGCACGTTCTCGCGCCCGTCGGGCGACCGACGGGAGAGCTTGATCTTGCCGGAGATGACGATGTAGAGGCTGTCGCCCGGCTCGCCCTCGTTGAAGACCACGCGGCCGCGGGGGAGAGTCACGGTCTCCAGGCGGCTCGCGACCGGGTCCACCGCCTCCCCCGGCAGCCCCTGGAAGAGCCCGGACTGGGCCAGCACCTCGTCCACTACGCGTCCTCTCGCACACACACCTCGGAACACCGGCACGCAGCCGGCCCGGTCAGCGAGCCGCTCCCTCGCGGCGCCGTCCGGGGTGAGTCTAGGGGTCTGTGCGGATCGTCACCCGATCGGTGGCCCACGGCGCCACCCCGAGGGGTGGGGACGGCCACCCTCCAGGGTCCCGCGCCGAGCCCGGTGACGTCCTGGAACGGCCCCCTTCAGGGTCCCCTCACGAGGTGCGGGGGGAAGGGTGGTCCTGTGTCAGACGACGGGCGGCTCGGCCCCGCGGCGCACGCGGGACGCGCGGCGGCGACGCCAGCGGGTCATGGCGCGGCGGATGCCGGAGTTGGCCAGCGTGTCGACCTCGCCGGGGCTCGCGGTCGAGAGGAACTCGGCCACCTCGCGGGGGCCGGCGGGGCGGCGCAGCGGCTCCTCGACGCGCTCCATCACCAGCAGGAAGGCGATGACCAGGGGCGGGAACAGGATGACGATGAGGGCGACCACCGGCTCCTCCTCTCTCTCCTCGCCGGGGACGCGGACCGGACGGCCGGCTCGCGCGTGCACTCCTGTGTACCCCGGGGCGTCGCGGCGGAAGCCCCGCGACGGCGGAGCGATGATGGCACGGGCCTGGGACGGTCAGCCGTTCCGCCTACCCTCGACCGCGTGTCCTCGCCCGCCTACGCCCGGCCCGTCCCACCGCGTGCCCGCCGTGCCGCTGCCCGGGGCGGCTCCCCGTTCGACCCCCAGGAGACGCCGCTGGCGCGCACCCGCCGGGCCCGGAGGATGGCCCGCGAGCTGGCGCTGATCCACCCCGACGCGCACTGCGAGCTGGACTTCACCAACGCCTTCGAGCTGCTGGTCGCCACCGTGCTGTCGGCGCAGACGACCGACAAGACGGTCAACCGGGTCACCCCGACGCTGTTCGCGAAGTACCCGGACGCACAGGCCCTGGCCGGCGCCGAACGTGCCGAGCTGGAGGAGATCTTCAAGCCCACCGGCTTCTTCCGCGCCAAGGCGAACTCGGTGCTGGGTCTGGCGCAGGCGCTCCTCGAGCGGTTCGACGGCGAGGTGCCCGGCCGCATGGAGGACCTCGTCACCCTGCCCGGCGTGGGCCGCAAGACCGCCAACGTCGTCCTGGGCAACGCCTTCGACGTCCCCGGCCTCACCGTCGACACCCACTTCGGCCGGCTGGTCCGGCGCTTCGGCTGGACGGCGGAGGAGGACCCGGTCAAGGTCGAGGCCGAGGTCGCCGAGCTGCTCCCGAAGCGTGACTGGACGATGTTCAGCCACCGGGTGATCTTCCACGGGCGGCGCGTCTGCCACGCCAAGAAGGCGGCCTGCGGCGCGTGCGGCCTGGCGCAGTGGTGTCCGTCGTACGGCATCGGCCCCACCGATCCGGAGGTCGCCACGAAGCTGGTCAAGACCCCGGCCGCCTCCGACACCGAATGAGCGCCCGCAGCAGGACGGCGGCCGGCGCGCTGGCGCTCGGGCTGACGCTGACCGGGTGCACCTCGGACGCGGCGGAGGAGCCGGACGGCGCGGCGGCGTCCCCCGATCCGCTCGCCGCCCTCGCGCCGTGCCCGGAGCAGCCCGACCGGCCGGCGGAGGGCGCCCAGACCCTGCCGGCGCTCGAGCTCCCCTGCCCGGGCGGCGGGTCGCTCGACCTCGGCCGCGCCCCCGGCGTGCCGACCGTCGTCAACCTGTGGGCCAGCTGGTGCGGACCCTGCCGCGAGGAGCTCCCCCTGGTGCAGGGCCTGGCCGACGCCGCGGGGGGCCGGCTGGCCGTGGTCGGCGTGGTCAGCAAGGACGGCGCCCCGCAGGCGGCGTCCTTCGCCGCGGACGCCGGCGCCACCTTCCCCAGCGCCTTCGACGGCGACGGCGAGCTGATGGCCCAGCTGGGGCTGGCCGGCCTGCCCTACACCTACCTCCTCGACGCCGACGGTGGCATCGCACACGTGCAGGTGGGGCCGGTGACCGACCTCGCCGAGCTGCAGGGCCTGGTGGCCGAGCACCTCGGGGTGTCGCCGTGACCGCGGCAACCGGTGACCTGCCCGGCTACCTGCGCCGGCTGCTGGACGCCGGTGCCGACCTGCCGCTGCGCCACCGGATGCCCCGGCCGACGGCGACCGCCCGCCGCTCCGCGGTGCTGATCCTCTTCGGCGAGGGTCCGCGCGGCGCCGACGTCCTGCTGATCGAGAAGTCCGCGCACCTGCGCACGCACGCCGGGCAGCCCGCCTTCCCCGGCGGCGGCGCGGACCCCGGCGACGACTACCCGGTGGGCACCGCGCTGCGGGAGGCCGAGGAGGAGGCCGGCATCGACCCGGACGGGGTGCGCGTCCTGGCCACGCTGCCGGAGCTGTTCCTCGGGCCCTCGGACAACCTGGTGGTACCGGTCGTGGCCTGGTGGGACGACCCGCGCGACGTCACCGTCGGCGACCCGCGCGAGGTCGCCCGCGTGGCGCGGGTGCCGCTGGCCGAGCTGGCCGACCCGGCCAACCGCTTCCGCATCCGCCACCCGTCGGGGTACGTCGGCCCGGCGTTCGGCGTCGCCGGCATGGTGGTCTGGGGCTTCACCGGCGGCCTGCTCGACGCGATCCTCGAGGCCGCCGGGCTGGCCCGGCCGTGGGACCCGACCGACGTCCGGCCGCTGCCCGCGCTCAGCGCCCGGCGCCCGCAGCTGCCCGGCACCCTCGACACCGCCGAGGACGAGGAAGCCGCCGCGCCGACGGTCGCCGACCCCGCACCCGACGGCCCTCCGGCAAGTACCGTTCCCCCGCGATGAAGGGTAAAAGGACCTCCTTGCCCCCCACCGCTCGCAGGCTCGCGGCGGGCCCCTGCAAGAAGGCCGCTGTGGTCGCCGCCGCAGTGATCTTGCTCACCGGGTGTGGCGGCGGGGGGACGACGGAGCAGGAGGCGGCACCGTCGTCCGGCCCGGCGCTGGGCACGGTGACGACGGCGCCCGACGGCGTCCAGGAGGTCACCCTGCAGACGCAGGACGACTACGTCTTCACCCCCAGCGCCTTCACCGTCGCACCCGGCCCGGTGCGGTTGACCGTGGTGAACGTCGCCGAGCAGATGACGCACAACTTCCGCTTCACCCCGGACGACGGCCCCGCGCCGATCGACCCGGAGATCCCCCTGCTGACCCCCGGGGAGAGCCGCACCGTCGAGTTCACCGCCACCGTGCCCGGTGAGTACGGCTTCGAGTGCAGCTTCCACACCCAGCTGCAGCAGTTTGGCACCATGACGGTCACCGGCTGAGCACGGACATGTCGATCGTCGACCTCATCCTGATCGGGCTGGCGCTGGTCTTCGCCTTCTCCGGCTTCCGGCAGGGCGTCATCGTCTCGGCCACCTCCTTCTTCGGCTTCTTCGGCGGCGCGGTGCTCGGCGCGCAGCTGTCCCGGCCGGTGGCCGACCGCCTCGACGGGACGGCGACCACCCGGGTCTTCGCCGCGCTGGTCGTCGTCCTGGCGGCGGCGCTGCTGGGGCAGGTGGTCGCCGGCGCGATCGGCCGGGCGGTGCGCCGGCGCGTGACGTGGCAACCGGCCGAGGTCGTCGACTCGGTCGCCGGTGCGGTGCTCTCGGCGGTCGCGGTGCTGCTCGTCGCCTGGATGGTCGCCACCCCGCTGGCCAACGCCCCGTTCCCGCAGGTCGCCAGCCAGGTGAAGCAATCGGCGCTGGTGCAGGCGGTCGACCGCAGCGTCCCCGCCGGCGTGCGCGGGCTCTACGACTCGCTCCGGGAGGCGATCGACCAGAACGGGCTGCCCGACGTCCTCGACCCGCTGACCCCCACGCAGGTCCCCGACGTCGCGGCACCGGACCCGGCGCTCGTGTCCAGCCGGGTCGTGGAGTCGGTGGCGGGCTCGGTGGTGCAGATCAGCGGCGTCGCGCCGTCGTGCTCCCGGCAGATCGACGGCTCCGGCTTCGTCTACGCCCCGGAGCGGGTGATGACCAACGCGCACGTGCTCGCCGGCGTCACCGAGCCGGTCGTGCTGGCGGAGGGCGAGGAGTACGAGGCCGTCCCGGTGTACGTGGACGAGGAGACCGACGTCGCGGTGCTCGCCGTCCCCGGTCTGCCGCAGGTGCCGCTGACCTTCTCCCCGGAGGCCGCCGGCTCGGGGGACGACGCGATCATCATGGGCTACCCCGGCGGCGGTGGGCTGTTCGTCGGGTCGGCGCGGGTGCGGCAGCGCACCGACATCAGCGGGCCGGACTTCCGCAACGACCAGACCGTCGTCCGCGACGTCTACGCGCTCTACGGCGAGGTGCGCGCCGGCAACTCCGGCGGCCCGCTGTTCGACCCGGAGGGCCAGGTGCTCGGCGTCGTCTTCGCCTCGGCCATCGACGACCCGCTGACCGGCTACGCGCTCACGAACGAGGAGGTCGAGGAGGCTGCCGTCACCGGCCAGGCCTCGTCGTCCCCCGTGGCGACCGGGGCCTGCGAGTAAAGAGGACCAGCCTTCCCCCCACGCCTCGCAGGCTCGCCGCGGCCCCGGAAGGGTGACCGTTCCAGGTACCTCACCGGCTCGGGGCGGTGTCCTGGACGGGGCCGACCTCACGCGCGTGACCAGCCGACCAGGGCCGCGTTGACCTTCTCGGGCACCTCCTCGTGCGGGAAGTGCCCGACGCCGGGCAACTCCTGCCACTCGTAGGCCCCGGCCACGTACCGGCCCGACCCGCGGGCGGACGTCGGGAGAACGCAGGTGTCGAGCACGCCGTGCAGCTGCAGCGTCGGCGCGGTCACCGGCGCGGCCATCCGGCGGGCGTAGCGCAGCCCGTCGGGGCGCAGCTGGGAGCGGCCGGCCCAGCGGAAGTACTCCATCGAGCCGTACGCCGCCTGCGGGATGCGGGCGGCGGAGCGGTACCGGGACACCGCCTCCGCGAAGCCGGTCGTGGCCGTCCAGGCGGGCCCGGCCCAGCGCCGCATGAGGTCGGCCACCGGGTCGTCGTCGGCCCGGGTCAGCCGCCGTTCGGGCAGCCGGGGCAGCTGGAAGCCCAGGATGTGCCGCAGCGCCCGCCGCTGGGCGCCGTCCTTCAACGCCGCCCGCAGCTGCCGCGGGTGGGCCATGGACAGCACGGCCAGCCGCCGGACGCTGCGCGGGTGCAGCGCGGCCATCGTCCAGGCCACGAGACCGCCCCAGTCGTGCCCGACGACGACGGCGTCCTGCTCGCCCAGCGCGCGGACCAGCGCGGCGACGTCGGCCGCGGCGGTCGGCAGGTCGTAGCCGCGCGGGGGCTTGTCGCTGCCGCCGTAGCCGCGCAGGTCGGGCGCGACGGCGCGGAAGCCGGCCGCGGCCAGCGCCGGCAGCTGGGCCCGCCAGGCCCACCAGAACTCGGGGAACCCGTGCAGCAGCAGCACCAGCGGGCCGTCGCCGGCCTCGGCGACGTGCAGCCGGACGCCGTTGGCCGACAGGTCGCGGTGGGTCCAGGGGCCGGGCAGCAGGACGCTGGTGGCGTCCGGCCGCTCGTCGGGGGTGCCCACCGGGCGCGCGGCGCGCCCGGTCAGACGGTGTAGTTCTCGCTGCCGCGCAGCTGCACGCGGCCGTTGGTCACGGTCGGCACCTCGCGGCGACGCTGGCCGGGGGCCTCCCGGTGCATGACGTCGGGCAGGTCGCGCAGCGTCTCGAGCGTGCGCTCGGGCTTCTCGATCTTCTTCAGCGAGCTGCGGCCGATCAGCGCGGCGATGCCCGCGAGCACCACCAGCAGCAGCCACACGATCAGGTAGGAGACCCAGCGGATCAGCCCCAGCCAGGTGAGGAACTCGGCGATGGTGACGAACAGGAAGATGCCGGAGAAGGCGAGCAGGACGCCGGCCGCACCGAAGGCGCCGGCCCCGATGCCGGCCTTCTTCGCCGACTTCCCGACCTCGGCCTTGGCCAGCTCGATCTCGCTGCGGATCAGCGTCGAGACGTCGGCCATGGCGCTCTGCACCAGGGCGCCGACGGAGGGCTCCTCGCCGCGGGTGGTGCTCCGTGCCCCGGACGGGCTCGAGGGTGCGCTGTGGGCCACGAGGGGCACCTCCTGGGGTCGACGGTCGGCTACCGGGCCGCCCGGTACGAGCGGACCCACCTGGGGGAATCGTGCCCCATGATCACCGAGCGCGCGCCCCGGCCTCCCCTGTTCGTGGCCGGGGAGGCCGGGACGGCCCTGGTGAGGTGCTGGAACGGCCGCCCTCCGAGGGCGGTCCTTCTTCAGTCGTCGGACGACGAGCTGGCCGGCAGCTTGTCCTTGATCAGGTTCATCACCGAGGAGTCGGTGAGCGTGGTGACGTCACCGAGCTCCCGGTTCTCGGCGATGTCACGGAGCAGCCGGCGCATGATCTTGCCCGAGCGGGTCTTGGGCAGCTCCTGCACGACCATGATCTGGCGCGGCTTGGCGATCGGGCCGATGTCCTTGGCCACGTGGGTGCGCAGCGTCTGCACCAGCTCGTCACCCGAGTCCTCGGCGTTCCCCCGCAGGATCACGAACGCGACGATGCCCTGACCGGTCGTCGGGTCGCTGGCGCCGACGACCGCGGCCTCCGCCACCGCCGGGTGCGCGACGAGCGAGGACTCCACCTCGGTGGTGGAGATGCGGTGCCCGGACACGTTCATGACGTCGTCCACCCGGCCGAGCAGCCAGATGTCGCCGTCGGCGTCCTTCTTGGCCCCGTCCCCGGCGAAGTAGACCTCCTTGCCGAACCGCGACCAGTAGGTGTCGACGTAGCGGTCGTCGTCGCCCCAGATGGTGCGCAGCATCGACGGCCACGGCTCGGTGAGCACCAGCAGCCCGGTGGTGTCGTCGCCGAGCTCGTTGCCCTCGTCGTCGACGACCTTGGCCGAGATGCCGGGGAAGGGCGTCTGCGCCGACCCGGGCTTGAGGTTCGTGACGCCGGGCAGCGGGTTGATCATGTGGGCGCCGGTCTCGGTCTGCCACCAGGTGTCCACGATCGGGCAGCGGCCGCCGCCGATGTTCTTGTGGTACCAGAGCCACGCCTCGGGGTTGATCGGCTCACCGACCGAGCCGAGGACCCGCAGGCTCGAGAGGTCGAACTTCGCCGGGATGTCCTCGCCCCACTTCATGAAGGTCCGGATCACGGTGGGGGCCGTGTACATGATCGTGACGCCGTACTTCTCGATGATCTCGAACCAGCGGCCGCGGTGCGGGGTCTCCGGGGTCCCCTCGTACATGATCGAGGTGGCCCGGTTGGCCAGCGGCCCGTAGACGATGTAGCTGTGGCCGGTGACCCAGCCGATGTCGGCCGAGGTCCAGAAGACGTCGCTGTCGGCCTTGAGGTCGAAGGACGCCCAGTGCGAGTAGGCCACCTGGGTGAGGTAGCCGCCGGAGGTGTGCAGGATCCCCTTGGGCGAGGCCGTCGTCCCCGACGTGTACATGATGTAGAGCGGGTGCTCGGAGTCGAACGCCTCGGGCGTGTGCTCGGTCGACTGGCGGTCGACGACGTCGTGCCACCACAGGTCGCGGCCCTCGGTCCACTCGACGTCCTGCTCGGTGCGCCGGACGACCAGGACGTTGCGGACGCTGTCGGTCCGCCCGACCGCCTCGTCCACCGCCGGCTTGAGCGCGCTGGGCGCGCCGCGCCGGTAGCCGCCGTCGGAGGTGATCACCAGGACGGCGCCGGAGTCGGTGATCCGGCTGGCCAGCGCGTCGGAGGAGAACCCGCCGAAGACGACCATGTGGACGGCGCCGATGCGGGCGCAGGCCAGCATCGCCACGACCGCCTCGGGGATCATCGGCATGTAGATGGCGACCCGGTCGCCGGCCTGGACGCCGAGTTCGGTGAGTGCGTTGGCGGCCTTGCAGACCTCGTCCTTGAGCTGGGCGTAGGTGATGGTGCGGGTGTCGCCGGGCTCGCCCTCCCAGTGGTAGGCGACCCGCTCGCCGTGGCCGGCCTCGACGTGCCGGTCGACGCAGTTGTAGGCGACGTTGAGCTTGCCGCCGACGAACCACTTGGCGAACGGCGGGTTGCTCCAGTCGAGGACCTCGTCCCACTTCTGCGCCCAGGACAACCGCTCGGCCGCCTCGGCCCAGAAGCCCAGCCGGTCCTGCGCCGCCCGCTCGTAGACGTCGGGGCCCACGTTCGCCTGTGCCGCAAGCTCCTCCGGCACCGGGAACCGGCGGCCCTCCAGCTCGGTCGACTCGCTCATGCGATTCCTCCTGCTCCGCGGCGTCGGCGTCGACGCCTGCCCTGTGTCCTGTGCCGTGGATGCGTCCCGCTGCGGAACGGCACCGGCCGATACAGCGTGCTCCCCATCACACCGTATTGCCCACCACGCTCGGCGTCTGCCCGGCGCAACACCGACGCAGCGGGGCGCGCGGTCCGCCCCGTGCCGGCACCGCCAGACTGGCCCGGTGACGGCAGGTGTGCAGGTGGCGGTGGCGGCGAGGGTGCCGGGTGCGGCGGCGCTGGGGCTGGTGGCACCCCCGTCGGCGGCCACCGTGCCGGCCGCGGTCTTCGTGGACGCCGACTGGACCGCGGAGCGGCTGGCCGCGCTCGGGGCGCGGTACGCCTCGGAGGACCGGCGGGCGCTCGCCACCGTGTGGTGGTACTCGGCGTCCTCCGTGCTGCTCACGCCGGTGCTGGCCGGGCTCGCCACCGGGCTGCCACTGTCGGCGCGGCTGGCCGACACCTCCGTGGCGTTCCTGGCCGGTGGGGTCCCCGTCGCCGCCACGTCGTCGGCACCCGGCCGGGACGCCGCCGGTGAGCTGCGGGAGACCCTCGCCGCCGTGGTGGAGGTCGTGGCCGCGGCCGGCGGGGTGCGTCCGCGGCCGCTGTGGGCGATCGCCGCGGACTCGCTGGCCAACCGGCTGCTCGCTCTCGGCCGCGCGCTGGGGGAGGAACGGCGGGTCACCGCGCTGGCCGCGCCGCTGGCAGCCGCCGTCGGGCCGCCGCTGCCGGTGCCCCGCTACGTCGACGTCGCCGGGGTCCGGTTCACCCGGCGGGTGTCGTGCTGCCTGCTCTACCGGCTGCCGCCCGAGCCGCTGTGCACCTCCTGCCCGCGCCGACCGGCCGCGGAGCGGGCGGTCCTGCTCGAGGACACCGCCGCACGGATGCGCTAGCCCCCAGTCGCTCGTCGATCGCCTGCCCAGGTCGTCGACCCCCTCGCCGGCCCGGGGTCGTCACCGGCGCGCCGGGCCGCCACCGCAGTGCGGGGCCGGACCGGCCGCTGCGCGGCGGCCGAGCACGACCGCGTAGGTGAACTCCCGCCCGTCGCGGGCCACCGGGAGCAGCAGCTCCTCGACGTCCGCCGTGGTGGGCAGCCGGGCGAGCTCCTCCCGCAGCCACGGGGCCGGGGAGCTCGACCAGATCGCCAGGATCCCGGAGGGGCGCAGCGCCGCCACGGCGCCGGCCAGCCCGGCCGGTCGGTAGAGCGCGTCGTTCGACCGGTGGACGAGGAAGCCCGGGCCGTTGTCGACGTCGAGCAGGACGGCGTCCCACCAGCCGCCGTGCTCGGCCAGGACGCCGGCGACGTCCCCGGCGCGCAGCCGCAGCCGGGGGTCGCCGGGCGGGAGCGCCGGGAGCCTGCCCTCCTCGGCCCACCGCACCACGGGCGCGTGCAGCTCGGCCACCTCGACGGTCCCGACCCGCGGCTCGGCCAGCGCGGCGGCCGCCGTCCAGCCCAGGCCGAGCCCGCCGACGAGCACGCGCAGGTCGCGGCCCGGGAGACGGCGCAGCGCCTCGGTGGCCAGGGCGCGCTCGGTGGTGGTGTCGACGTCGTCCATCGCGAAGACGCCGTCGACGACCAGCTCGAGGTGCGTGCCGCCGTCGCCGGTGGTCCGCCGGCGGAGGGCCACCTCGCCGTGCGGTCCCCCCGCCCGGGCGAGCGTCTCGATCACCGGCACCCCCTCACGGCAGGAACAGCATGGTGTCGCCGAACTCGTGCCACAGGTAGCCGCCGGCGGCGGCCCGGGCGTACGCCTCGTCCACCAGCTCCCGTCCCGCGACCGCCTCCAGCAGCAGCAGGTGGCTGGCGTCGGGCGCGTGCAGCCCGGTGAGCAGGCCGGTGACCGCGCGAGCGGGGCGGTCGGGCCCGAGCACGAGGTCGGTCCAGCCGGCCGCGGCGCGGGTGACGCCGTCCTCGCCGGTCGCCGTCTCCAGCGCGCGGGTGACCGTCGTCCCGACGGCGACGACGCGGCTCCCGGCCTCCCGGGTGGCGTTCACCAGCCGGGCGGTGACCGCGGGCACCCGGTAGCGCTCGGGCGCCGGCGGCTCGTGCAGCTCGGGGCTGGAGACGCCGGCGTGCAGCACCACCGGGACGACGGGGACCCCGCGGGCCATCAGCCGCACCAGCGCCCGCTCGGTGAACGGCCGCCCGGCGCTGGCGTTCTCCGCGCTGCCGGGCTCGGTGGCGTAGACGTTCTGCGCGTCGGCCAGGGGGACGGGGCTGCTCAGGTAGCCGTAGCGGATCGGTGTCCCGTGCCGCCGGAGCACGTCGGCCGCGGGGACGGCCGGGTCGGGGCGGGCCCGCCACAGCCGCGAGGCCCGCGCCGGGGTGGGGTAGCCCTCGAGCAGCCGCAGCCGGACGCCGCCGGGCAGGTCGAGCGCCGTGCCCGGCTCGACGCCGCGGTCGGGGCCGTCGTTGTCCGGACGGCGCAGCTCCACCACCCAGTCGCCGTCGTCCAGGGTGGTGGAGACGTGCAGCGGGGCGCGGACGCCGTCGGCCCGCCGGACGTCGAGGCGCGCGGGCAGCGTCGCCGAGGTGTTGACGACGACGAGGTCGCCGGGCTCGAGCAGCTCGGGCAGGTCCCGGAACCCGGTCTCGGTGATCCCGTCCGGCCGGACCACCATCAGCCGGACGCCGTCGCGGGCCAGGCCGCGGTGCTCCGGCGGCGCGGCGGCCTGCGCGCCCATGGTGAAGGCGGTCATCGGACGGCCTCGGCGGCCAGGTCGGCGGCCCGGTAGCGGCCGCTGGGCAGCTCGCCGTCGGCCAGTCGCAGCAGCGCCGGGACGACGGTCGAGGGCTCCGGCAGCCCCGTCGCGTCGGGGTCGGCCGCGCGGTGCATGTCGGTGGCCATGTCGCCCGGGTCGACGGCGTACACCCGGAGGGCGGGGTGCTCGACGGCGAGGACGGCGGTCAGCCGGTCGAGCGCGGCCTTGCTGGCGCCGTAGCCGCCCCACCGCTCGTAGGCCTCGACAGCCGCGTCGCTGCTGACGTCGAGCACCACCCCGGCGGCCCGTTCCAGCGCCGGCAGCACGGCCTGGACCAGGGCGAGCGGGGCGACGGTGTTGACCGCCAGGACCCGCTCGAGGGCGGCGGGCGGCAGGTCGGCCAGCCGGGGCAGCGGGGTGGGACCGAGCTCGCTGGCGTTGTTGACCAGCAGGTCCAGCCGCTCGCCGACGGCAGTGGCGAGGGCGGCGCGGTGGGCGGGGTCGGCGACGTCGCCGGGGACGGCGGTGACCAGGTCGGGCCGGGGGAGCGCGGCGACGGCGGCCGCCAGCCGGCCGGGGTCGCGGCCGTCGACGACGAGTCGCCAGCCACGGCGGCTCAGGGACTCGGCGAGGGCGGCGCCGAGGCCGCGCGAGGCTCCGGTGACCAGTGCGGTGGGGGATGTCATGGCGCTACCGTCGGACCTGAAGTCGACTTGAGGTCAAGGGGTGGGCGCGTGGACGGGCTGCTGACCATCGGGCAGGTGGCCGAGCGGTCGGGCATCGCGGTCTCCGCACTGCGCTACTACGAGGCGCAGGGGTTGGTCACGGCGTCCCGGACGCCGGGCGGCGCACGGCGCTTCCCGCGCAGCGTGCTGCGCCGGCTGGCGTTCGTCCGCGCCGCGCAGAACGTCGGGCTGACGCTGCCGGAGATCCGCGACGCGCTGGCCACGCTTCCCGACGGGCGGACGCCGTCGGCCCGTGACTGGGCCCGGCTCTCGGAGTCCTGGCGGGACCGGCTCGACGAGCAGATCGCGGCGCTGGTGCAGCTGCGGGACGGGCTGACGTCCTGCATCGGCTGCGGCTGCCTGTCGCTCACGCGGTGCGCCCTCTACAACCCCGGCGACGTCGCGGCGGCGGAGGGGCCGGGGGCGCGCCGGCTGTCCCCGGCGCTGCGACGGGTGCCGCCGGTCTCCAACGCGGGGTGACCACTGCGACGGACGTGAGGTGACCGTGCCGGGGTCGCAGGCCCCGCGGGTGCGGGAGATGATCGCGGCGTGACCGTGATGCCGGCTGCGTTCCTCGGCCACGGCAACCCGATGAACGCCCTCGAGGACAACCGCTACACCCGTGCCTGGCGAGCGTTCGGCCGGGCGGTGCCGCGCCCTCGGGCGATCCTCGTGGTCTCCGCGCACTGGTACGTGCACGCCACCGCGATGACCGCGATGGCGCGGCCGCGCACCATCCACGACTTCTTCGGCTTCCCGCGCGAGCTGTACGACGTCCGCTACGACGCGCCCGGGCTGCCGGAGCTGCACGAGGAGGTCGCCGACGTCGTCCACCCGACGTGGGTCGGCGCCGACCTCGACAGCTGGGGGATCGACCACGGCGCGTGGTCGGTGCTGCGGCACGTCTTCCCGGACGCCGACGTGCCGGTCGTGCAGCTGTCGGTCAACGCGCTCCAGCCGGCCGCGCACCACCTCGAGCTCGGGGCCGCGCTGGCCCCGCTGCGGGAGGACGGCGTGCTGGTGATCGGCAGCGGCAACGTCGTCCACAACCTGTCCGCGGTGAGCCGGGCGATGCCCGACGCCGGGTTCGACTGGGCCCACCGGTTCGACGACCGGGTCCGCGAGCTGATGCTCGACCGGCCGACCGAGGTGGTGGCCCTCGACCGGCACCCGGACGCCGGCCTCGCCGTCCCCACGCCCGACCACTTCCTGCCGCTGCTCTACGTGGCCGGCATGGCAGGGGCGACCGGCACGACCGCGGAGGTGCTGGTCGACGGGTTCACCCACGGGTCGCTCTCGATGGCGTCCTACACCGTCGGCATGGCGCCGCTCCGGGTCGACGACGACACCTGAGGCACCCCGGATCCGTCCGGGACCGGTCCGTCACCCTCCGGCGACCTCCTCGTCGTCACCGGGTGTCGTGCCGAGCACGCCCACGGGGAGCCCGTCCGTGTCCACGCGACGTACGTGCATCCGCAGACCCCGTCTCGGCCGGGCCCCGCTGACCGGTGGGGCGGGCCTGGCCCACTCCCGGATGCGCATCCGTGTGGCACGCGGCGAGGGCTGACCGGCGCCCGCTGGGCGTCTTCCTCGCCGTCCTGCTCGTCGGCGTGGGTCTGGTGGTCCGGGCCTCCGCCGGGCCGGGAGCGGCGGCGGTGGCGCCGGCGGGCACGGGCCGGTCGCCGGCGACGTCGTCCCCCGGCCCGAGGCGGCTCCGGCACCGCAGGCCGTGCCGGCCGACGCGCTCGACGGCCACCCCGCGGACGCCGACGTCGCGCCGGTGACTGCGGCAGTGACGTCGACGAGGACGCCGGCGCCAGCGAGGACAACACCGTCGTCTTCGCCTCGGTCGTCGACGCGGTCTAGCTCGCCGCCGCGGGGCGCTCCGGGGTCCCGGCGTCGCTGATCCGCGGGAACGGCCGTGTGGAGAAGACCACCTCCACCGGCAGGCCGAAGAACTCGGCGATCCGCAGCGCCAGGTGCAGGCTGGGGTTGTACTCGCCGCGCTCCAGGTAGCCGACCGTCTGGTAGTGCACGCCCAGGGCGTCGGCCAGTTCCCGCCGGGTGACGCCCTGCTCGGCGCGCAGCAGCGCGATCCGGTTGTAGACGGCGTCCCCGGGCTTGTCGGCGCTCACCGCACCCACTGCAGCGCGGCGTCGCGGGCCGCGGCGACCTGGGAGCCGGACTGCCGGCGTGCCATCCGCCGGAGCACCACGGGCGTGACCAGCAGACCGGCGACCGCCCAGGCGGTGAGCACGAGGGCCACCTGCCCGGTCCGCCACGAGCCGCCGAGCTCGAGGGAGGCGGCGGCCTCGGGGAGGAACGCCGAGCGCATGCCCAGGCCGATCCAGTACGTCGGGAACACCTGCGCCACCGTCTGCACCCAGCCCCACAGCGCCTGGACCGGGACGAAGATCCCCGAGATCCCCGTGATGACGAGGACGGGGAGCATCCCCCAGGTGCCGACCTTCTGGGTGTTCGGCACCGCCGAGCCCAGGACCACCCCGATCGGCAGCATGGCCGCCATGCCGAGGAGCAGCACCCACGCGACGGTGAGCCAGCCGCCGGCTCCGGAGGGGATCACGTCGTCGAACAGCAGCGCGCTCGGCACCAGGATCACGAGGAACTGGGGGAGGGCGCTCAGCGAGTGGAAGACGAGCTGCCCGGTGACGTAGCCCTCCATGCCGTGCGGCAGGGCCTTGTGCCGGAGGAGCGTGCCGTCCTCCCGCTCCATGGCGAGGGCGAACGCCGGCCCGATGACCACGCCGAACGCGACCAGGGCGGCGAGGATGCTCGGCAGCGCGACGGTCGGGTAGAGCAGCGTCGTCCCCTCGACCGCGTCGCCGCGGTTGAACCACAGGAAGGTCAGGGTGGCGAGCCCCGTGAACAGGTAGAAGCCCTGGTCCTGGGGGCTGCGCACGCTGTTGAGGAACTCCGTCCAGCCCCGGCGGACCCCGAGCCGCACGGCGTGCGGGTGGTGCTCACCGGGTCACCTCCTCCAGCTGGTCGCCGACACCGGCCTCGTGCCGGGCGACCATGGCGATGTAGGTGTCCTCCAGGCTGGCCCGGCGGACCTCCAGGTCGGCGACCTCCTGCCCGTGCTGCGCGAACAGGTGCCGCACGAACGGCGTGGGGTCGTCGGTCGCGTGCACGAACCGCTCCCCGTGCAGCGTCCAGCGCACCTCGCTGGTGCCGGCCACCTGGCGGGTGAGGGCCTCGGCGCTGCCGTCAGCGACGATCCGGCCGCCGGCGAGGACGAGGATCCGGTCGGCCAGCCGCTCGGCCTCGGCCAGGTCGTGCGTGGTGAGCAGGATGCTGGTGCCCTCCAGGTCGGACAGCCGGTGCACCAGGTCGTGGAAGTCTCGGCGGGCCTGCGGGTCGAACCCGACGGTCGGCTCGTCGAGGAAGAGCAGCTCCGGGCGGCCGACGATCCCGACCGCCACATCGAGCCGCCGGCGCCGTCCGCCGGAGAGGGTGGCGATCTTGCGGTCGGCGTCGTCGGTCAGGCCCACGGTGTCGAGCAGCCAGTCGACGTCGTACGGGCGGGGCCGCTCCGGCGTGGAGTAGGGGCGGTAGAACCCGCCCAGCTGGGTGAGCAGCCGGCGCGGCGTCCAGCGGGCGTGGTCGCGCCAGGACTGCAGCACCACGCCCACCCGCGCCCGCCACGCGTCGTCGGCCCGGGCGGGGCGGTGCCGAGCACCTCGACGTCACCTGCAGATGGCAACCGGAAGCCCTCGAGGACCTCGATCGTGGTCGTCTTCCCGGCGCCGTTCGGCCCCAGCAGGCAGACCACCTCTCCGGGGTGGACGTCGAGGTCGACGCCGGCGAGCACCTCGTGCGTGCCGTAGCTCATCCGCAGGCCGCGCACCCGGACGACCGTCTGGTCGGACACCTCTCGCGTCATCGCCGCTCCTGGAGGGCTTGTGGGCTGGAGTGATAGTAGAAGTACTACATCGGCAGTACAACTACTCAGCCGCTCTCTCGGACGACGGGGGTCGGGATGGCTGCACGCACGGTGCTCCTGGCGACGGCCCGCTGGTTGGCCGTGCTCGTCCCGCTGGTCGACGCCGGCCTCGTCCTCACCGGGGGGCTCGACCTGCGGACCGGCGTCGTCGTCGCGCTGGTCCTCGAGGCGCTGCTGGCCGTCGTCCTGGTCCTCGAGGCCGCGGCCTTCCGCCGGGCGTACCGCTCCGCGCGGCGGGAGGGAGCGGCCAGGCGGGCCGCGGTCGTCGCCGGTGCCGAGGCGGTCTGGCCCCCGGTGGTCCTGCGGGCGGCGCGTGCGGAGGCGGGGTCCTCCGGGCGCTGTGGTGGGCGGTGTGGCGCCGCTCCGCCGTCGGACCGGACGACGTGCCGCTGCCCTACGCCGGCCGCATCCGCCTGGTGCTCGGCGCGCTGACCGTCCTCGGCGCACTCGAGACGGTGGTCGTCCACGTGCTGCTGCCATGGGAGACCGCGCGGTGGGTGCTGCTCGCCGTGTCGCTGTACGCGCTGGTCTGGGTGCTCGGCTCGGGGCTGTCGCTGCTCCAGCACCCGCACCTGATCCGCGACGACGCGCTCGTGCTGCGGTTCGGGCACCTTCACGCGATCGCCGTCCCGCTGGCGGGGCTGGTCGCGGTCCGGCGCAGCGTCGAGGCCGAGCACGAGCGGGTCCTGGTCCGCGAGGAGGACCGGCTGGTGCTGTCGGTCATGGGGGACACTGACGTGGAACTGCCCTTCGACCCGCCGGTGCACGTGGCCGGACAGGATGAGCCGGTGGGTCGCGTCGCCTTCTGGGCCGACGACCCGCACGCCGTGGTCCGGCTGCTGCGGCACCGCGCCGTCCCCGCCGGCCGCTGACGTTCCCGCGGAAACGCCGCGGGGGCCTCGGGTGCGACGCCACGACGATCTGCCGGCGGTGGCGCGTTCCCGCGGGAACGTCGACTCCGCGAGTCGTTTCCACAGCGGCTTGCTGGCCTGCGGGGATGTCACATCGGACCACTAGCCTCCGAACAGACGTTCGAGGAGGAGGGGGTGTCCGGTGTCGGGAGAGTGCGAGAGCGGTGAGCTGCCGCTGGCGGAGCTGGCGCGGCGGATCACCAGCGGAGCGGTCCGGCTGGCCGCGGCGACGGCGGCGTGGCTGACGCTGGTGGCCGAGTTCGACCGCCGCGAGGGCTGGGGCGCGGTCGGCATCCGCTCGTGCGCGCACTGGCTGGCGTGGCAGTGCGGGCTGTCGCCCGGCGCGGCCCGCGAGCACGTGCGGGTGGCCCGCGCCCTGACCGCGCTGCCGACGATGGCGGCGGCCTTCGCCGCTGGGCGGCTGTCCTACGCCAAGGTCCGCGCGCTGACCCGGGTGGCCGAGCCGGACACCGAGCCCGCGCTGCTGGAGCTGGCGCACGAACTCACCGCGTCGCAGCTGGAGCGGGTGGTCCGCGAGTGGCGCCGGTCGGACCGCGTCGACGCCGACCGGGTCGCGGCCAAGCAGCGCTTCGACTCCTGGTGGGACGACGACGGGGTGCTGCACGTGCACCTGTGCCTGGCGCCCGAGGACGGGGGGGAGTTCATCGCCGGGGTGGATTCGCTGGCCGAACGCTCCGCACGCCGCGAGCGGGCCGCGGCGAAGCGAGCCGGCGCCGACCGGGGCGCCGAGCCGGAGGAGGACGACCAGCCCGCCCGGGCGCGGGACCGGAGCACGGCTCGGCGCTGCGCGGCGGTCGCCCAACTGGCCGCGGCCGCGGCCGACGCCGACCGGCGGGCCGGGGACCCACCGCGCCGCGAGGTGGTCGTGCACGCCGACGCGGCGGTGATCGCCGACGACGCCGCGGCGGGCCGCGCCCACCTGGAGGGCGGGCCGGCGCTGCACCCCGCGCAGCTCCGTCGGATGCTCTGCGAGGCCACGGTGGTGACCATGCTCGAGCGCGGCCGGGAGCCACTCGCCGCCGGCCGCGCGCGGCGCTTCGCCACCAGGGCGCAACGCCGGGCGCTGTACCGCCGCGACGGCGGCTGCGCCCGCCCCGGCTGCGCGGAGACCCGCATCGAGCGGCTGCACGCCCACCACCTGCGGCACTGGCTGCACGGCGGAGCGACCGACGTGGTGAACATGGTCCTGCTGTGCGACGCCGACCACGGCCTGGTCCACGACCTGGAGCTGGTCATGTCCCGCCGTGCGGGCCGGCTCGTCGTCACCACCCCCGACGGCCGCCGGGTGTGGGGTGCCGCCGATGCCGTCTTCCGCGACGGCGTGCCCGGGCTGACCGGCGGCACGGACGACGGTCAGGTCGCCGGCGTCCCGCCCCTGCACACCGCCGTGGGACGCCGACCGGCCCAGGCTCCGGCACCGACCACGGCACCGGCGGTGGCCCCTCCGACGGAGGAGGCCGCGTCGATCACCCGGCTGCTATTCCCCGACCGGGAGCCGGACCTGCCCGACGCCCCGCACGTCATCGGCGAGCCGATGGACCTGGCCTACGTCGTCGGCGTCCTGCTGGGCAACCGCGACCTCGAACGCCGCCTCGCCGCCGAGAACGGAGGAGACACCGCGAGACTGGCCGCCGTGGCCTGACCCGGCGTTCCCGCGGGAACGCCGGGCCGGTCCGGGGCTCCGGGTGTCAGCGCGGCTGGAGGAGGTCCGTGGCGAGCCGCACGACCTCGCCGACGACCCAGACGGCGGGCGGACGGATGTCCTCGTCGGCCAGGGTCTGCGCCAGGCCGGCCAGGGTGGTGCGCACCGTGCGCTGCGTCGGCGTCGACCCGTCGGCCACGACGGCGACCGGCGTCTCGGGAGCCCGCCCGTGCTCGAGCAGCGCCGCGGCGATCGCCGGCGCGGTGTCCACGCCCATGAGCACGACGACCGTGCCGCGCAGATGGCCCAGCGCCGCCCAGTCGACCAGTGACTGCGGGTGGCCCGGCGGCACGTGCCCGGAGACGACGACGAACTCGTGGGTCAGCCCGCGGTGGGTGACCGGTATGCCCGCGAGCCCCGGGACGCCGATCGCGCTGGTCACCCCGGGCACCACCTCCACCGGGACGCCGGCCGCGACGCAGGCCTCGAGTTCCTCCATGCCGCGGCCGAAGACGAACGGGTCGCCCCCCTTGAGCCGCACCACCCGCCGCCCGGCCCGCGCGTGCTCGACCAGCAGCGCGTTGATCTGCTCCTGCGCCATGGAGCGGCCGCGGGGCAGCTTGGAGGCGTCGATGACCTCCACCTCCGCGGGCAGCGAGGCCAGCAGCGACTGCGGCGCGAGGTGGTCGGCGAGGACGACGTCGGCCTGCGACACCGCCTGCTGGCCGCGCACGGTGATCAGGCCCGGGTCGCCGGGACCGCCGCCGACGAGCACGACCGAGCCGGACCGCCCGCCGGGGGCCTCCCGGCCCGCGTGGTCGCGGATGGTGCCGTCGGCCAGACCGGCCAGCACGGCGTCCCGGACGGCGACCGCACGCTGCGGGTCACCGCCGCCGTGCACGCCGACGACCAGGTCGCCCTGCCGGCCGACGGCGGGGGTCCAGACGCTGGACGCCGACCGGTCGTCGGCGCGGGCGCAGAACACCCGGAGCCGTTCGGCCTCCTCGGCGACCGCCGCGTTGACCTCGGGGTCGTCGGTCGCGGCCACCGCGTACCAGGCGTCGTCCAGGTCGCCCGGCTCGTACCGGCGGCGCACCCAGGTGACCTCGCCCGGGCCGACCAGGGCCTCCAGCGCCGGGGTGACCTCGGGGCTGACCACGGTCACCCGGGCGCGGGCCTCGAGCAGGCCGGCCACGCGCCGGTGCGCCACCTGGCCGCCGCCCACGACGACGACGCTCCGGTCCAGCAGCCGCAGCCCGACCGGGTAGACGACCCCGCTCGCGGGATCGACGGGAGTCGCGCTCATCAGGCCTTCTCGGTCACACCGGCGGAGTCGAAGGTGGCCACCTCGCGCAGTGCCCGCGCCGCGCTGGCCACCAGCGGCAGCGCGAGCAGCGCGCCGGTGCCCTCGCCCAGGCGCAGGTCCAGGCCCAGCAGCGGGCGCAGGCGCAAGTGCCGCAGCGCGAGGGCGTGTCCCGGCTCGGCGGAGGTGTGGCCGGCCAGCGCGTGCTCCAGCGCCGCCGGGCACAGCGCGGCCGCGACCAGCGCCGCGGACCCGGCGATCACGCCGTCCAGCAGCACCGGGACGCGCGCCGCCGCGGCGCCCAGCACGAACCCGGCGAGCGCGGCGTGCTCCAGGCCGCCGACCTCGGCGAGGGCGGTCAGCGCCGCCTCCGGGGTCGTCGGCCGCTCCGGCACGCGGGCGGCCGCGCGGGCGACCACCTCGACCTTCCGGGCGAGCGTCGGGTCGTCCACCCCGGTGCCCCGGCCGGTCGCGGCGGCGGGCGTCGCGCCGGTGAACGCGCAGACCAGCGCCGCCGACGCCGTCGTGTTGGTGATGCCCATGTCGCCGGTGACCAGGCAGCCGTGGTCCGCGGCCAGCTCGGTGGCGACCTCGATGCCGACCTCGACCGCCCGCCGCGCCTCCTCGACGGTCATGGCCGGGCCGACGGCGAGGTCGGCGGTGCCGGACCGCACCTTGCGGGACAGCAGCGCCGGGCTCGGCTCGACGGCGTACGGCGTCGCCACCCCGACGTCCACCACGACGACGTCCGCGCCCAGCTGCGCGGCGAAGGCGTTGACCACCGCACCGCCGCGGGCGAAGTTGGCCACCATCTGCGCGGTGACCTCCTGCGGCCAGGGCGTGACGCCCTGCGCGTGCACCCCGTGGTCGCCGGCGAAGACCGCGACGGCGGCGGGCGTGGGCAGCGGGGGCGGGCAGGTGCCGGTGGTGCCGGCCAGCTGCGCGGCGACGTCCTCCAGCACGCCCAGCGAGCCCGGCGGCTTGGTCATCCGGTCCAGGCGGTCGCGGGCGGCCCGCTCGGCCGCGGCGTCCCGGGGCGCGACCGCGGCGATGGTCTCGCCCAGCAAGGTGCCCGGGAAAGGCGTCGGGTCGGTGCTCAGCGGATCTCCTCGGGGATGCGGGGCAGGTCCCGGAACGCCGGTGTCCCGGGGTCCAGCATGGCAGCGAGGTCTGCGGCGAAGGCCACCGAGGTGGCGGGATCGCGGACGGCGACCCTCAGGTGGTCGGTCGAGAGGCCGGGGAAGGTGTCGCCGCGGCGCACCGCCCAGCCGCGCTCCCGCAGGGCGGCGCGCACCCGCGCACCGTCGGGCGCCCGGAGCAGCACGAACGACGACCGGGGCGTCCCGAGCACCGCCACGCCGGGTGGCAGCGCGGCCAGCAGCGCCTCCCGGTGCCCGGCGAGCTCGTGCGCCGCGGCCTCGGCCTCCGCCCACGCCGCCGGCGTGGTGCAGGCGACGAGCGCGGCCAGCGCGGGCGTGGAGACCGGCCAGTGCGGCTGCTGGGCGGCCAGCGCGGCGACCAGCTCCGGCGGGCCGAGCGCGTAGCCCACCCGCAGCCCCGCCAGCCCCCAGGTCTTGGTCAGGCTGCGCACCACGAGCACCCCCGGCAGGCCCCGCCGCCCGGCCAGGGACTCCGGCTCGCCGGGGACCGTGTCGGCGAACGCCTCGTCGACCACCAGCACCCGCCCGGGCCTCGCGAGCGCGGCCACGGCGGCGCGCGGGTGCAGCACCGACGTCGGGTTGGTCGGGTTGCCGAGCACCACCAGGTCGGCGTCCTCCGGCACGTCCCGCAGCAGGTATCCGGGCGGTTCGAGCAGCAGCCGCTCGACCGGGTGCCCCGCGGCGCGCAGCACGGCCTCCGGCTCGGTGAACGACGGGTGGACGACGACCGCGCGGCGCGGCCGCACCGCCCGCGCCACCAGCGTGAACGTCTCCGCGGCGCCCGCGGTCAGCAGCACC
The DNA here is from genome assembly GCF_054050015.1 of Geodermatophilus sp. SYSU D01176. Taxonomy (NCBI): domain Bacteria; kingdom Bacillati; phylum Actinomycetota; class Actinomycetes; order Geodermatophilales; family Geodermatophilaceae; genus Geodermatophilus; species Geodermatophilus sp. SYSU D01176. Next base: position 53,999 of record NZ_JBJGYN010000003.1, read on the forward strand.
TCCTCGACCGGGCGGCCGTGCGCGGCGGCGACCGCGGCGCGCGCCGGACCCGCGTCGGGGTAGGCTGCGGCGTCGTCCAGCGCCTCGTGCAGGACGGCGCGCAGCCACGGCGGCGGCGTCCCGGCGCGCACGTTGACCGCCAGGTCGACCAGGCCGGGCGCGAGGTCGGCGTCCCCGTGGTGGTCCAGGTCGTGGTCGAGGGTCACGAGGCCACCGCCACGGTCACGCGGCCGACCACCGTGCGGCCCACCCGCAGCGTTCCGCCGTCCAGCAGCGCCGCGGCCTCGGCCACCGACGGCGTCCCGACGGCGGCGGCCACCCGCGCCGACGGCGCCCGCACCGGGACGGTGGCCAGCACGGCGGCGGGGTGCCCGGTCAGCGGCCAGCCCCGGGCGAGCGCGGCGTCCGCCAGGCCCGGCTCGGCGGCACGGGTGTCCAGGGTGGCCAGCCGCACGCCCTCGGCGCCGGCGGGCAGGACGGCGTCCACCGCGGCCAGCACCTCCGCGGCGCTCACCCCGGGGCGCGCGCCGATGCCCACGACGATCACGGGGCGACCCCCTCGGGCAGCGCGGCCAGCAGCGACCCGGCGTCGCGGGGGAGGGCGCCGTCGGGCAGCAGGCCCAGCGCGCGCAGCCGGGCGCCCACGGTCAGCGCCCACGGGCGGTCCAGGCGCGCCCGGGCGAGCAGCGCGTCGTCGGCCAGGACCTCGGCCGGGGCGCCCTGCACCACGGCGCGGTCGACCACGACGGCCACGTCGTCGGCCCAGCGCAGCGCCAGGTCGACGTCGTGGGTGCTCATGACGACGGTCGAGCCGGACGCCCGCAGCCGCTCCAGCGCGGCCAGCGCCTCGCCCACCGCCGACGGGTCCAACCCGGCGGTGGGCTCATCGAGCAGCAGCACGCACGGCCGCATCGCGACCGCGCCGGCGATCGCGACCCGCTTGCGCTCGCCGTAGGAGAGCTGGTGGGTGGGCCGGCCGGCCAGGTGCGCCACGCCGAGCAGCGCGAGGGCCTCGGCGACCCGCTCCCGGACGGCGTCCTCGGGCAGGCCCAGGTTGAGCGGGCCGAAGGAGACGTCCTGCGCGACCGAGGCGCTGAACAGCTGGTCGTCGGGGTCCTGCAGCACCAGCTGCACCTCCTGCCGGTGCGCGCGCAGGCCCCGGCGGGTGTGCTGCAGCCGCTCCCCGTCGACTGCGACCGTGCCGGCGGCCGGCTCCAGCGCCCCGGACAGGCAGCGCAGCAGCGTGGTCTTGCCCGAGCCGTTGGCGCCCAGCAGCGCCAGCCGCCGTCCGGCCGGGACGGTCAGGCAGGCGCCGTCGAGCACCCGGCGGCCGCGCTCGTAGCCGGCGACCAGCCCCTCGGCGGTCAGCGTCCGGTGGCTCATGCGAGCAGCCCGACCGTGACCAGCGCCGCCAGCCCGGTGACGGTGGCGGCCCGGAACGCCCGGGACGACGGCCGCGCCTCGGGCAGCACCCGCAGGCCGGTCTCCATGCCGCGGCCGGCGAGCCCCTCCTGCATGCGGCGGGCGCGGTCCCAGGAGCGGGTGAGCACCGCGGCGGCCAGGGCGCCGGACGACCGGTAGCCGCGTCCGACGGTGGAGTAGCCCATCCGGGCCGTCTGCGCCTCGCGGATGGTGTGCAGGCTCCCGAGCAGCACGAACAGCAGCCGGTAGGTGACCGCGGCGACCTCGAGGACCGCGGCCGGCACCCGCAGGCCGCGCAGGGCGGGCAGCAGGTCCGACATCGGGGTGGTGGTGGCCAGCAGCAGCACGGCCGCGCTGCCGGCGAGCGCGTGCCCGGCCAGCGACCCGGCCCGGGCGGCGGCGTCCGGCGCCCAGCCGAGACCGCCGGCGCCGACGGTGACCACCGACGTCAGCGCCCCGACGGCGATGAACGCCAGGGGCCAGCGAACCGCGCGGCCGAAGGTGCGCGCGGGCACCCGTGCCGGGCCCAGCGCCAGGACGACGGCGGTGAGCCCGACCAGCACGGTGCCCGGCCAGGCCGGCAGCGCGAGCGCGCAGACCACCAGGCCGCCGCAGAGCAGCAGCTTGTCGGCGGGGGAGCGGCGGCGCCAGGCGCTGGCCCAGGCGGCGTCGTCGACGGCGAGGCCGGTCACGGGCCCTCCTCGCTGGCGCTCGTCGGACCCGTGCCGGCCGGTGCTGTGCCCCTGCGTGACCTCGCGAGCTCGGTCACGGGCGGCCGTCCTCCCGGGACCGCTCGGCCAGCCGGCGGCCGCGCAGCCGGCCCAGCACGTAGCCGAGCACGCCGCCGCCGAGCGCCGCCTGCAGCGCGAACAGCCCCGACTCCACGGACGCGGACGAGGGGGTGAACACCGACTCGAACCACGGCTCGCGGCCCTCCGCCTCGAGCAGCTCGGTGGCCTGCGCGTCCGAACCGGCGAACTCCGACGTCCCGCCGTCGAGCGCGAGCGGCAGCGCGACGAGCGCGACGATCCCCAGGACGAGCAGCGCGGTGACCAGCCGGGAGCGGGTCACCGGGCCGGCTCCGGGCGCAGCAAGCCGAGGCGTTCGAGTTCCGGCCGGGCGTTCGCGGTGAGCACCCGGAACAGCAGGACGCCGAGCAGGCCCTCGCCGATCGCCAGCGGCACCTGGGTGAGCGCGAAGACCGACAGGAACTTCGCCAGCGCACCGGCGACCCCGCTCTCGGCGTCGGGCAGGGCGAGGGCCAGCTGCCCCGCCGTCGTGACGTAGGTGGCGAGGTCCGCGACCGCCATCGCCGCGAACACCCCGGGCAGCAGCCCGCCGCCGAGACGCCGGGTGAGCCGGTAGGCGCCGTAGCCGGCCCACGGCCCGACCACCGCCATGGCGAAGGCGTTGGCGCCCAGCGTCGTGAGCCCGCCGTGCGCCAGCAGCAGCGCCTGGAACAGCAGCACGATCGTCCCGAGCAGGGCCATCACCGGCGGCCGGAACAGCACGGCGCCGGCCCCGGTGCCGGTGGGGTGGCTGGAGCTGCCGGTGAACGAGGGCAGCTTGACCGCGCTGAGCACGAAGGTGAACGCGCCGGCCGCGCCGAGCAGCAGCGTGTTCTCCGGGCGCTCGCGCACCTCGGTGACCACCTGCCGCGCCCCGTGGACGACGAAGGGTGCGGCGGCCAGCGTCCAGCCGACCGCGTGCGTCGCCGGCAGGAACCCCTCAGCGATGTGCATGCCGTGCCCCTTCCGGGAGAGCCGCCGCCGCGCAGGCGGACACGAACCGCTCGGCCAGGGCCGGGGAGCCGGCCCAGTGCAGGTGCAGGTAGGAGGCGTGCACGCCGCCGCTCACGAAGCCCTCCGGCCCACCGCCGGCCCACCGCCAGGCCGGTGCGTCCCCCGCGGCGGGGGTGGCGACCGTGCGGTGGAACTCGTGGCCGCGCACCCGCGTGCCGGCCGGGGCGAGCACCGAGTCGCTGAGTGCGACGGCCTCGCGGTAGCCCAGGGTGAGCCGCGGCGACATGACCGCGTCGGTGGGCAGCACGCCGCACATCGGGACGCCGTCCAGGCTCCGGGCCAGGTAGAGCAGTCCGGCGCACTCGGCGGCGACCGGACCACCCCGGGCGGTGAGCGCGGCGACGTCCGCGCGCAGCGTCTCGTTGGCCGAGAGGGCGGCGGCGTGCACCTCGGGGAACCCGCCCCCGACCACCAGGCCCGCGGTGCCCGCGGGGAGCGCCTCGTCGCGCAGCGGGTCGATGGTCACCACCTCGGCGCCGGCGGCCTCGAGCAGCTCGGTGTCCTCCGCGTAGCCGAAGGTGAAGGCCGGGCCCCCGGCGACGGCGATCCGCGGCCGGCCGTGCGCCCGGGAGACCTCGGCGGCGGGGTCCCACGGAACGGCGTCGAGGGCGGGGGCGGTGCGGGCCAGCCGCAGGACCGCGTCCAGGTCGACCGCGCCGGCCACCACCTCGCCGAGCCGCCCGACGGTGGCCAGCGCCTCGGCCGACCGCTCGGCGGCGGGCACCAGCCCCAGGTGGCGGGACGGCGTGCCCAGCTCGGCCAGACGCCGGACCGCCCCCAGCACCGGCACGCCGGAGCCCCCCAGCGCGTCGCGGAGGATCTCCTCGTGCCGGTCGCTGCCGACCCGGTTGAGCACCACGCCGCCGAGCCGCACCGTCGGGTCGTAGGTGGCGAACCCGTGCACCAGCGCGGCCACGCTCTGGGCCTGCGCCGAGGCGTCCACGACCAGGACCACCGGCGCGCGCAGCAGCCGGGCCACGTGCGCGGTGGAGGCGAACCCGGGTTCGAGCCCCGGCCGCGTCGCGCCGTCGAACAGGCCCATCACGCCCTCGACGACGGCGACGTCCGCACCGCGGGCCCCGTGCAGGAACAGCGGGACGACGCGCTCCTCACCGACCAGCACCGGGTCGAGGTTGCGCCCGGGCCGCCCGGCGGCCAGGCCGGTGTAGCCCGGGTCGATGTAGTCGGGGCCGACCTTGTGCGGGGAGACGGCCAGCCCGCGGGCGGTGAGCGCGGCGACCAGCCCGGTGGCGACCGACGTCTTGCCCGCGTTGCTCGACGGCGCCGCGACCACCACGCGCGGGACGTCCCCGGGTGCCTTTCGCGCGCGGAAGGCACCTCCGCCGGTCACCACTCGATCCCCCGCTGGCCCTTCTGACCGGTGTCCATCGGGTGCTTGACCTTGGTCATCTCGACGACCAGGTCCGCGGCCTCGACCAGCGCCGGCGGGGCGTCGCGGCCGGTGATCACCACGTGCTGCGCGCCGGGGCGGTCCGTCAGCGTCCGCACCACGTCGTCGACGTCGACCCAGCCCCACTTCAGCGGGTAGGTGAACTCGTCGAGCACGTAGAACCGGTGCGCCTCGGCGGCCAGGTCGCGCTTGATCTGGGCCCAGCCCTCGGCGGCGTCGGCGGCGTGGTCGACCTCGGTCCCCTGCCGGCGCGACCAGCTCCAGCCCGAGCCCATCTTGTGCCAGACCACCGGCCCGCCCTCGCCCGTCTCGGCGTGCACCCGGCCCAGCGCGGTCAGCGCGGTCTCCTCGCCGACCTTCCACTTCGCGCTCTTGACGAACTGGTAGACCGCGATCGACCAGCCCTGGTTCCACGCCCGCATCGCCATGCCGTACGCGGCGGTGGACTTGCCCTTCATCTCGCCGGTGTGGACGGCGAGCAGCGGCCGGTTGCGCCGCTGCCGGGTCGTCAGCCCGTCCTGCGGGACGACCGGGACCTGTCCCTGTGGCATCAGGCCGCCTCCCGCACGCTGCGCACGGTCTGCGCCAGCGACTCGGCGGCCAGCCCCTCCAGCCGCAGCGTCTCAGCGCCGAGCGCCGTCCCGAGCGCGCCGGCCAGGCCCAACCGGACCGGCCCGGACTCGCAGTCGACGACGACCGCGGCCGTCCCGCCGGCGGCCAGCAGCGCCGCCGCCCGGTGCGCCTGCTCCACGTGGTCCCCGCCGCGCGCACCGGTGGCCCGCCCGTCGGTGACGACGACGAGCAGCGGGCGGCGCTGCGGATCGCGGACCCGCTCCACCCGCAGCGTCTCGTGCGCGCGGAGCAGCCCGGCGGCCAGCGGGGTGCGCCCGCCGGTCGGCAGCTCGGTGAGCCGGGCAGCGGCGGCCTCGACCGACCAGGTCGGCGGCAGCGCCAGCTCGGCCTCGGCGCCGCGGAAGGTCACCAGGCCGACCTTGTCCCGCCGCTGGTACGCGTCGAGCAGCAGGGACAGGACGGCGCCCTTGACCGCGGCCATCCGCGACCGGGAGCCCATCGAGCCGCTGGCGTCGACGACGAACAGCACGAGGTTGCCCTCGCGGCCTTCCAGCACGGCCTGGCGGAGGTCCTCGCGGGCGATCCGCAGGCCGGGGCCGGTGCGGCCGCGGGCCACCTGGTGCGGTGCGGCGGCGAGCACGGTGCCGGTGAGGTGGACCCGCGTCACCGAGCCGGTCGGGCGGGTCGCGCCCACCACGCGGCCGCGGTCGCCGCGCGCCCGCGAGCGCTGGCCGGCCACGCCGGCCCCGATGCCGGGCACCTCCAGCCGACGGGTGCGGAAGGGGTCGGCGGGCGCGACGGCGGCGCGGTCGGGCGCGCTGCCGCCGTCCCCCCGCGGCGTCTCCGGGGTGCCTTTCGCGCGCGAATGGCTGTCGTCCGTGCTCGCGGAGGTGCCTTCCGCGCGCGGATGGCTGTCCTCGGGTGCCGGGCTGCCGCCACCGGGAGGACGCGGGGCACCGCCGTCGTCGGGGCCGCCGTCATCCGGGCCGTCGCCCTCGGGCGGGTCCTCGTCGGGGCGGGCGTCGTCCAGCGCCTGCTCGAGGGTCTCCTCGTCCAGGCCGGGGGCGTCGAAGGGGTTGCGCCGCCGCCGGTGGGGGAGGGCCAGCCGGGCGGCCACCCGGACGTCGTCCTCGGTGACCTCGACGCGGCCGCACCAGGCGGCGTGCGCGATCGCGGCGCGGGCGGTGACCAGGTCGGCCCGCAGCCCGTCGACGTCGAAGGCCGCGCACACGGCGGTCACCTGGCGCAGCGCGGCGTCGGAGAGGACGACGTGCGGCAGCCGCGCGCGGGCGTCGGCGATGCGCTCCGCCAGCGCGGACTCCTCGGCCGCCCAGGCCGCGGCGAACCCCGTCGGGTCGGCGTCGTACGCGAACCGGCGGCGCACGACCTCGGCGCGCTCGGCCGGGTCGCGGGGTGCGGCGACCTCCACGGTCAGCCCGAACCGGTCGAGCAGCTGGGGGCGCAGCTCGCCCTCTTCGGGGTTCATCGTCCCGACCAGCAGGAACCGGGCTGCGTGGCGCACCGAGACGCCCTCGCGCTCGACGTAGGCGGTGCCCAGGGCGGCGGCGTCCAGGAGCAGGTCGACCAGGTGGTCGTGCAGCAGGTTGACCTCGTCGACGTAGAGGACCCCGCGGTGCGCGGCGGCCAGCAGCCCGGGCTCGAAGGCCTTCACGCCCTCGGTGAGCGCCCGCTCGAGGTCCAGCGAGCCGACGACGCGGTCCTCCGAGGCGCCCACCGGGAGCTCGACCAGCCGCGCGGGGCGGGTGTGCCCCGGCGCGCCGGGGTCGTGCGGGCCGTCCGGGCAGGCGGGGTCCGGGGCGGCAGGGTCGCAGGCGAAGCGGCAGCCGGCGACGACGTCCACCGGGGGCAGGACGGCGGACAGCGCGCGCACCGTCGTCGACTTCGCCGTCCCCTTCTCGCCGCGGACGAGCACGCCGCCGACGGCGGGGGAGACGGCGTTGAGCAGCAGGGCGAGCCGCATGTCGTCCATGCCGACGACGGCGCCGAAGGGGTACGTCATGCGGGGGCACGTGTCCTCTCCCCGGGTGTCCACGCCCGGAGGTGGCAGGAGGCGACGACGGGAGTTCCTGACTCCCCGGCGGCTGCCGGGTCACAGTGGCGGGACCGCGCCGGAGTCGCACCGGGCTTCCTCCACTGCCGTCGCTGTGGCCGCGCCATCAGACCACGACCGCCCAGGTGAGGAAACCCCGGCCTCGACGGGGTGGACCAGCGGCTGCGGCCGGGCCCACACCAGGCAGGCGGCGCGCGGACCGCCCGCTACCGGGAGAGTGGGGGCCGTGGCGGAGTCGGGGCGGGGGGCGCGGGCGCTCGACCTGGCGGTCGTGGTCGCCGCCGGCCTCGCCGTCACCCTCGCCCTCGACGTCCTCGACCTGCCCTCGCCGTCGCTGTTCGGCGGGCTGCTGGCCGGGCTGGCGCGGGGCCTGGTCGGCCGCCGTCGGCTCGCCGTCCCGCGGCCGGCGACGACGGCGGCCCAGGGGCTGATCGGCGTCTCGATCGGTGCGCTGGTCGACCTGGACACCCTCGAGGCGATCGGCCGCGACTGGCTGCCGGTCCTGCTGGTCACCCTCGGCACCCTGCTGCTGAGCGTCCTGGCCGGGCTGCTCATGCGCCTGCAGCCCGGCGTCAGCCCGGTGACCGGCGCGTTCGCGATGGTCGCCGGCGGCGCCTCGGGCATCACGGCGATGTCCCGGGAGCTGGGGGCCGACGACCGGATGGTGGCGGTCCTGCAGTACCTGCGGGTGCTGCTCATCGTCGTCCTCATGCCGGTGTCGGCGGTGGTCCTGTTCGGCGCCGACCCCGGGGCCGGGGGGACGACGGTGGACGCCGACGGACCCGGCTGGCCGGCCGGGCTGCTGTTCGTCGGGGTCTGCCTGCTGGCGGGGACGCCGCTGGCCCGGCTGCTGCGGATCCCCGTGCCCACCCTGCTGGGGCCGATGCTGGTCGCGGCCGGACTGGATCTCGGCGGGCTGGCGGGCGGCGCGGACGTCCCCGTCCCCCTGGAGACGGCGGCCTTCCTCGCGATCGGGCTGATGGTGGGCCTCAACTTCACCCGGGACAGCCTGCGCACGATCGGGCGCGCGCTGCCGCTGGCGCTGGTCGTCGTCCTCGGGCTGATCGCCGCCTGCGCCGGCCTCGGCGCGGCGCTCGCCGGCACGACCGGGGCCAGCGCGCTGGACGCCTACCTCGCCACCACCCCCGGCGGGCTCTACGCGGTGCTGGCCACCGCGCAGGACAGCGGCGCCGACGCGACCTTCGTGCTCGCCGTCCAGGTGCTGCGGCTGTTCGTGATGCTGCTCTCGGCGCCGCTGCTGGCGCGCTGGCTGCGCCGCTCCGAGGGCGACGGACCCCGCTGACCCCGTGCCGGAGCGGCAGCGCGCGCCTACTCTCGACCGGGTGTCGGAGGAGGTGAGGGAGCTGTCCGAGGACCGGACCGGCGCGGACGCCGGCACGCAGGACGCGGTGCTGCTGTTCGTCGGTGGCCCGCTCGACGGGCGGGTGGAGATCCGCGAGGCGCGGCACGGGGAGCCCCTGCCGACCATCACGCACGTGCACCTGCACGGCGGCCCGAAGGTCGTGCACCGCTACGACCTGACCCCGCTGGGCCCTCAGGCCGGGGTCTACCACCTGCGGCCGCGGCAGGCCGTCCGCGACCAGTCCGTCGCCGACTGAAGGATCCCCCTGCCGTCCACCGCTCGCGGGCTCGCGACGGGGCCCTGCAGGAGGCCGGCGCAGGAGATCAGCCGCGGTGCCGGGCCCGCAGCGCGGTCACCACGTCGTCGAACACCGCCCGGTCCAGCGCCGCGCCCTCCCGGCGGGCCGAACCGGGCGGGAGCAGCAGCAGGCGGTCCAGCCGCACCTCGCTGGGCCGCCCGCGCGGGTCCCACCCGCCGCGGCCGACGTCCATCCACCGGCGGCCGTGCCGGGCCTCGTCGGCGGCGTCCCGGTCGTGGTCCTGGCTGGAGAGCATCAGGCCGACCAGGTCGGCGCCCCGGCGCCCCACGACGAGGACCGGGCGGTCCTTGCCGCGGCCGTCGCCCTCCTCGTAGGGCACCCAGGCCCACACGACCTCGCCCGGGTCGGGCTCGCCGTCGTCCTCCGGGCGGTGGACGAGGTCGACGCCGGCCAGGCCGCCGGAGAGGTCCCGGACGCGGCCGCCCGGCGTGTCGCGGCGCGGTGCCGCAGGGGGCGGGCCGGCCGGCTCCATCGCCGTCCGCACCAGCGACCTGAGCACGCGGGACAGGGAGAGGCGGGCCATGCCGGGCACGGTACGGGGCTGCCGTGGCGGGCATGGCGCACAGCACACCCGTCACGTGTGACACACAGGCACCAATTCGTCACGAGAACGGTTCATCCTGCCGAGGACGGGGCACCATCGTCCGCACGGGGCCCGGGCGCAGCCGTCCCCGGGAGAGGGGGGTCGTCATGACCTCGGCTGAGCCGCCTCCCCCTGCTTCGCCGCGGGGGCGCGAGGTGAAGGCGAGCGTGCTCGCCGCCTTCCAGCTCGTGGAGGACGCACGCTACCTGGGAACCGGCCGGCGCAGCCGGCAGGGCCGCCGTCGGGCCGTCGCCGAACGCACCGTCGCCTACCGGAGACTCGCCCGGGACCTGCGCGTCGGCTGAGGCCTCCTCCAGGGCACGCCCCGACCTCGCGCGGGGGTCCTCTCAGAGCTCCTGGGCCAGCTCGGCCCGCATCTCCTCCTGCCCCGGGCAGCGGCGTGCTCAGCCGGCAGTGGTCGCGCAGCACCTCGCCCAGCGACGGGAAGGACGAGCGCTCGACCTGCCGGTCGGCGTCCCACAGCCCCGAGCGCATGACGGCCTTGCCGCACTGGAAGTAGGCCCGCTCGACGGTCAGCACCAGCACCGAGCGGGGCGGGCGGCCGAACTCGGTCAGGTCCAGGCCGAGCTCGTCCGGGCCCACGAGGGTCGTCGTCCCGAAGACCTTGAGGGTCTCCTCGAAACCGGGGACGAAGAACAGCAGGGCGGCGCGGGGGTTGCCGACGGTGTTGCGCAGGCTGTCCACCCGGTTGTTGCCCTGCCGGTCCGGGAGGGCGAGCGTCCGCTCGTCGAGGACCCGGGCGAACCCCGCGTCGCCGCCCCGAGGGGAGACGTCGGGCCAGCCGTCGGGACCGGCGGTGGCCAGCGTGGCGAACGGCGAGAGCGCGATGAAGGCGCGGCAGTGCCGGTCGAGGGTGTCCACGACCTTGTCCCGCACCAGCTGCGACGGCTCCCGGTAGCTCGCGAGGACGGCGGCCCCGGTGGGGTCGGCGGCGGCGGTCATGGGGGCACCGTAGCCCGGCTACGGTGACCGGCCGTGACTGCACGGTGGAGCTCCCCGGTCCGGTACGCCGAGTGCGACCAGCAGGGCGTGGTCTTCAACGCCCACTACCTGACCTGGGCCGACGAGACCTCCAACCACTGGTGGGCCGCGCACGGCCTGCCCTGGGAGGACCTGGTCGCCCGCGGCATCGACCCGCTGGTCAAGGCCAGCTCGCTGGAGTGGACGTCGTCGGCCCGCTGGGGCGACACCGTCACCGTGGACGCCGAGACCGAGCAGGTCGGCCGCACCAGCGCGACCGTGCGGTACACCGTCCGGGTGGGGGAGCGGGTCTGCTGCGTCGTCCGCAACACCTACGTCTGCGTCTCGGACGGCGTGGCCACCCCCTGGCCGGACGACGTGCGGGCGGCGCTCACCGGGGGCTGAGCGCGTCCCCCGGCGGCAGCACGGGCAGGCCGTCGGGGGCGCCGTCCTCGACCAGCCGCCACAGCGCGCCGGTGTCGGCGTGGTCGGCCACCAGGTCGCCGAGGGCGTCCAGCCGCCGTTCCCGGACCGCGGCGAAGTCGGTGTCCGGCGCGGGCACGAACCGCCGTCCCGCGACCCGGGCGACCTCGGCGAGGAACGCCCGCCGGAAGCCGTCGCCCTCCAGGGCCCCGTGCCACGTGGTGCCCCAGACCGACCCGGCGCGGGCGCCGTCGAGGAACGGTTCGGCGTCGCCGTCCACCGTTACGACGCCGTGGTGGATCTCGTAGCCGCGCACCGGCTGCCCGAACGCCGTGCCCTCCGGCCGGCCGAGCGTCTTCTCCGGCGCGAACCGGACGTCGGTCGGCAGCAGCCCGAGCCCGGGCACCGTGCCGGCCCGCGCCTCGACGTCGTCGGTGATGGTCCGGGCCAGCATCTGGTGGCCGCCGCAGACGCCGAGCACCGGCCGGCCCGCGGCGGCGTGCCGGGCGACGGCGTCGGCCAGGCCGGTGGCGCGCAGCCAGCCGAGGTCGGCGACCGTGGCGCGGGTGCCGGGCAGCACGACGAGGTCGGCGTCGGCCAGCTCCGCCGGCGTGGTCGCGTAGCGCACCAGCACGCCGGGCTCGGCGGCCAGCGCGTCGAGGTCGGTGAAGTTGGACAGCCGCGGCAGCCGGGCGACGGCGACCCGCAGCACCTCCTCGCCGTGCGGCGGGCCGGCCGAGGAGACGCCGGTGGGCACGCCGAGGGAGTCCTCGACGTCGACCGCGGCGCCGGGCAGCCACGGCAGCACGCCGAGGGTCGGGCGGCCGGTGAGCGCGGCGAGCCGGTCCAGCCCGGGGCGCAGCAGCCGGACGTCGCCGCGGAACTTGTTCACCAGGAAGCCGGCGACCAGCCGCTGGTCGGCGGGCGGCATGAGCGCGACCGTGCCGTACAGCGCCGGGAAGACCCCGCCCCGGTCGATGTCGCCGACGACGACCACCGGCAGCCCCGCGGCCGTGGCCAGCCCCATGTTGGCGATGTCGTCGGCGCGCAGGTTGATCTCGGTGGGGGAGCCCGCGCCCTCGCAGACGACGACGTCGAACCGGGACCGCAGGTCCTCCAGGCAGCTGAGCACCTGCTCCAGCAGCGCGGCCTTCATCGGCCGGTAGGACAGCGCGGTCACGTCCGCGACCGCCCGGCCGAGGACGACGACCTGGCTGGAGTCCTCGCCCCCCGGCTTGAGCAGCACGGGGTTCATCGCCGCCTCCGGCTGCACGCGGGCGGCGGCGGCCTGCATCACCTGCGCCCGGCCGATCTCCGCGCCGTCCGCGGTGACCATCGAGTTGTTGCTCATGTTCTGCGCCTTGAACGGGGCCACCGAGACCCCCTGGCGCACCAGCCAGCGGCAGATGCCGGCGGTCACCACCGACTTGCCGGCGTCCGACGTCGTCCCGGCGACGAGCAGGGCGCCGCCGGAGGCCGTGCGCCGGGGAATGGCCCCGCTCATGCCGCCGGCTGCCCCCAGCCGGCCTTCTCCTGACCGGAGAGCTCGGCGATCGCCTCCATGATCCGGTCGGTCACCACCCGGCGGGCGCGGCCGTTGCCGGCCAGGCCCCGCTGCTCGGGGAAGGTCAGCGGCTCCCCGAAGGTGACCGACACCTTGTGCGGCCGCGGCCAGCGCGAGTCGACCGGCTGCACCCGGTCGGTGCCGTGCACGGCCACGGGGACGACGGGGCAGTCGGCGGTGAGCGCCAGCCAGGCGACCCCGGTCTTGCCGCGGGCCAGCCGGCCGTCGCGCGAGCGGGTGCCCTCCGGGTAGATGCCGAACCCCTCACCGCGGCGCAGCACGGCCAGCGCGGTGTCCAGCGCCTCCTGCGCGGCCCGGTGCGTCTGCCGCTCCACCGGCATGGCCCCGAGCGCGGTGAACAACGTCCGCGTCAGCCAGCCGCCGACGCCCGTGCCGGTGAAGTACTCCGCCTTGGCCAGGTAGTGCACCCGCCGGGGGGCCGACAGCGGGATGACCATGCTGTCGATGAAGGACAGGTGGTTGCTGGCCAGGATCACCGGGCCGGTGGCCGGCACGTTCTCCCGCCCGGTCACGTGCATCCGCAGCGCGACGTGGAACAACGGGCGCAGCAGGAACCGGACGACCAGGTAGAGCACGCCGCGTTCCCCTCTCGGGTCGGGGACCGCCGGCGAGCACCGGCGTCAGCGGCATCATCCCGTGCGCCCCGGGAGCGGCGGGCTCCCGGGGCCACCCGGCGGGTCTCAGTGGTGCGGGCGGGGCGGGCAGACGTCCCGGATGAGCGCCTGGATGTCCTCCGGCAGGCCGGCGTGCCCGGCGGCCGACTCGACGATGGCCACGGCGACGTCGCGCACCTTGCGGTGCGAGTTGCTGGAGATGTGCGCCAGGAGGTCGAAGGCCACCTGCTCCCCGCAGCTGGTCAGCAGCATGAGGATGCCCTTGGCCTGCTCGATCGCCGCCCGGCTGCTCATCGCGGTGCGCAGCTGGGCCACCTCGGTCTCCAGGGCGTGCACCCGGTCGTCCTCGCCCTCGGCGGCGCCGGGCCGGGGCGGGGCCGGGCGGGGCTCCGGGGGCACCTCGACGAGCACGCCCTCGAGGGCGTCCACCGCCCCGGCCGGGTCGACGACCGGTTCGCCGATGAGGACGGCCGGGCGTTCCAGCCCGCCGCGGCTGCCCAGCCGCACCCGCAGGGCGAACGGTTCGCCGGCGGTGCAGGCCCGGGCGATGGCCTCGAGGGTCCGTGGCCGGTCGCCCGGGTGCAGTGAGCGGACGAGCAGCTCGGTGCACGGGTGCGCACCGCCGCGGGCGAGGTTGAGCAGCGCGGCCATCTCCGGGGACCAGCTCCACGTCCCGGCACACCTGTCGTAGCGGTACCGGCCGGCCAGACGCCTCGGGGAGAGCGCGGTACGCGTCGGCTGCGGGGGACGGGGGTGGGTGGCGCTGCGGGCCAGGGAAGGGGTGGCGGTCATGTCGACTCCACGGGTGCCATCGGGGCCGGGCCCCGCCGGGGCGCCGCCGGCCGTGGGCTCGACCTGCGCGGTGTGCCAGTGACCCGGGGACACCGGCTCGCTCCGTGTACCGGACCGTACGGCGTCCCGCGGCGACACGCGCGGACGGCGCGCGCGATCCGATGGTGTGCCCCGCGTGTCCCCGTGCGTCGTACGGAGTCGGTTGCAGAGTGCGGTCGGTTGCTGTCGCTCGGTCAGGGGCGGGGCAGCGCCCGGGACACGGCGGCCAGCGCGGCGGCCGCCGTCCACACGGCGCGGGAGAGCCGCACGGCCCGGGGGACGTCGCCGGCCGACGGCGCCCGCCCGCGGCCCAGCGCCGGCCGGTCCTCGACCCGGCTGCCGTAGACGTTCCGGCCGCCCAGCCGCAGGTCCAGGGCCCCGGCCAGGGCCGCTTCGCACCGGCCGGCGTTGGGCGAGGGGTGCGCCGCGCCGTCGCGCCGCCACACCGCCCACGCGCCGCGTCCCGAGCCCCCGGTCAGCGGCGCGGTGGCCACGGTGAGCGCCGCGGTGAGCCGGGCGGGCAGCCAGTTGGCGAGGTCGTCGGTGCGGGCGGCGGCCCAGCCGAACCGGGCGTAGCGCGGGGAGCGGTGCCCCACCATCGCGTCGAGGGTGTTGACCGCGCGGTACCCGAGCAGCCCGGGCAGGCCGGCGACCGCGCCCCAGACCAGGGGCGCCACTGCGGCGTCGGAGGTGTTCTCCGCGACCGACTCGACGGTGGCGCGGGCGAGCTCGCCGCCGCCCAGCCCGGCGGGGTCGCGGCCGGCCAGGGTGGGCAGCAGGGCACGGGCGGCCGGCAGGTCCCCCGCGGCGAGGGTCCGCGCCATCGCCGCCCCCGCGCGGCCCAGCGAGGTCCCGCCGAGCACGGCCCAGGTGGCCGCAGCGGTGACCAGGGTGCGGGCGGCCGGCCGGCCGCGGGTGGCCCGGTCGAGGACGACGCCCAGGCCGGTGGCCGCGCCGGTGAGCAGCCCCGCGTGCACGACGCCGGCGGTCCGCGAGTCGCGCCAGGTCCGGCTTTCCAGGGCCGCGGCCGCCCGGCCGAACCCGGCGACCGGGTGCCACCGGCGCGGATCGGCCAGCAGCAGGTCGGCGGCCGCGCCGAGGGCCAGCCCCGCGGCGGTCGGGAGGTCACGCGGGGGCAGCACGCGGGTGGGGAGGTGCACGAGGGGATCGTGCCAACCGGCGCCGTCCCTAGGATCGACGGTCATGCGCCTGCCCGGCCGTTACAGCGGCGTCGCCCGGCCGATCGTCACCTACGGCAGCAACCCGGTGCTGCACCGACCGTGCGCGCCGGTGACCGAGTACGGCCGGGACCTCCGCCGGCTGGTCCTCGACATGTTCGCCAGCATGGAGGCGGCCGACGGCGTGGGTCTCGCGGCCAACCAGATCGGCGTCGACGCGCGGGTCTTCGTCATCGACTGCCCCGACGCCGACGGCGAGGACGTCGTCGGGTACGTGGTGAACCCCGAGCTGACGGTCCTGGAGCCGCACGAGGGGGAGCCGGCCGACGAGGTCACCGAGGAGGGCTGCCTGTCGGTGCCCGGCCCCTACGCCGAGCTGCCGCGCGCCTTCCGGGCCCGGGTGGACGGCGTCGACGTGACCGGCGGACCGGTGTCGATCGAGGCGACCGGGATGGCCGCCCGCTGCCTGCAGCACGAGGTCGACCACCTCGACGGGACCGTCTACGTCGACCGGCTGCCGGAGGACCTGCGGGAGCGGTTGCTCGCCGAGGCCGCCGGTCCGGCGGGGGACCTGCCGGCGTGACGACGGCGAGTGAGCATCGCAGCGAGCCCTGCGAGCGAGGAGCGCAGCGAGCGCGGAGTCGCGCCCCGGGGCAGCGCGTGAGCACGCCGATCGTGGTCGTCGGCATCGGCGCGGACGGCTGGGACGGGCTGTCCCCGCGGGCCCGCCGCGCGGTCGCGGACGCCGACGTGCTGCGCGGCAGCGCCCGCCAGCTGGCGCTCGTGCCGGAGGACGTCCCCGCCGATCGGGTGCCCTGGCCCTCGCCCATGGCGCCCGCGCTGGCCTCGGTCGTGGCCGACTCCGCGGGGCGCCGCGTGGTCGTGCTGGCCAGCGGCGACCCGATGCTCTCCGGCGTCGGCACCTCGCTGGTCCGGCTGCACGGGGCGGGGGCGGTCGAGGTGGTCCCGCACCCGTCGTCGGTGACGCTGGCCTGCGCCCGGCTGGGCTGGGCCGTGGAGGAGACCGAGGTGGTGTCGGTGGTCGGCCGGCCGGTCGAGCTGGTCGCGCCGCACGCGACCCCCGGCCGCCGGCTGCTGGTGCTCGGTTCCGACGGCGGCACGCCCGCCGAGGTGGCCGCGCTGC
This sequence comes from Geodermatophilus sp. SYSU D01176, assembly GCF_054050015.1. Lineage (NCBI taxonomy): Bacteria > Bacillati > Actinomycetota > Actinomycetes > Geodermatophilales > Geodermatophilaceae > Geodermatophilus > Geodermatophilus sp. SYSU D01176. The sequence goes on from NZ_JBJGYN010000003.1 coordinate 70,299, forward strand.
TGACCCGGTCCGGCCACGGCGGCAGCCGGCTGGTCGCACTGGCCCAGCTGGGTGGGCCGGCCGAGCGGTGGTTCACCGGCACCGCCGCGGGGTGGCCGCACGCCGGGACCGACCCGCTCGTGGTCACCGCGGTCGAGGTGGTCGCCGACCCCGGCACCGTGCCGTTGCCGACCGTGCCCGGCCTGCCCGACGACGCCTACGCGCACGACGGGCAGCTCACCAAGCGCGACGTGCGGGCGGTGACCCTCGCCCGGCTGGCCCCGCTGCCCGGGCAACTGCTGTGGGACGTCGGCGCCGGCGCGGGCTCCATCGGCATCGAGTGGATGCGGGTGCACCCCTCCTGCCGGGCGGTCGGGGTGGAGTCCGACGCCGCGCGCGCCCGCCGGATCCGGGAGAACGCCGCGCGGCTCGGCGTCCCCGGGCTGCAGGTGGTGGAGGGCCGGGCGCCCGACGCTCTCGACGGGCTGCCCGCGCCGGACGCGGTGTTCGTCGGCGGCGGGCTGACCAGCGAGGGGCTGCTGGAGACCTGCTGGGAGGCTCTGGCGCCGGGCGGCCGGCTGGTCGCCAACGCCGTGACGGTGGAGGGCGAGGCGGTGCTGGCCGCGTGGCGGGCCCGGGTCGGCGGGGCGCTGACCCGGCTGGCCGTCGCGCACGCGGCGCCCGTCGGCCGCTACACCGGCTGGAAGCCGGCGATGCCCGTGACGATCTGGAGCGCCGCGAAGCCGGCGATCTCCGCGGAAACCGCCGGAGGCGCCGCATGACGGTCCACTTCATCGGGGCGGGGCCGGGCGCGGCCGACCTGGTCACGCTGCGGGCGGCGCGGCTCATCGCCTCGGCCCCCGTCTGCCTCTACGCCGGTGCGCTGGTGCCCCGCGAGCTGCTGGACACCGCGCCGCCGGGAGCCCGGCTCGTCGACACCGCGGACCTCGACCTCGACCAGATCACCGCCGAGCTGGTCGCGGCGTACGAGGCCGGCCTCGACGTCGCCCGGCTGCACTCGGGCGACCCATCCATCTGGAGCGCGATGGCCGAGCAGATGCGTCGGCTGGACGCGGCCGGGGTGCCCTACGAGGTCGTGCCCGGCGTCCCGGCGTTCGCCGCGGCGGCCGCGGCGCTCAAGCGGGAGCTGACCGTGCCCGGGGTGGGGCAGACCGTCGTCCTCACCCGGACCAGCGCCCGCTCCACCCCGATGCCGCCCGGCGAGGAGCTCGCCGCCTACGCCGCGACCGGCGCGACGCTCGTGCTGCACCTCGCCGTCCAGCGGATCGCCGAGCTCGCCCCCGAGCTGGCCGCGCACTACGGGGACGACGGCCCGGTCGCCGTCGTCGCGCGCGCCAGCCGGGACGACGAGCTGGTGCTGCGCGGCACGCTCGCCGACATCGCCGGCCAGGTCGAGGCGGCCGGCGTGAAGCGGACGGCGGTCGTGGTCGTCGGGCCGGTGCTCGCGGCGGCGGAGTTCCCTGACAGCCACCTCTACTCGTCGACGAGATGCCGCGCTTAGGCCCGCCCCACCACGGTCCCGGCGCGGTCGATCACCACGACGTCGACCGCAACCGGCGCGCCGCGCAGCACGCCGAGCGCGGTCTCCCGGGCACCGGCGGCCACCAGGTCGCCCAGCGGCAGCCCGGCCGCCTGGCACTGCTGCAGCGCGTCGAGCGCGGTGTTGGCGCCGCGCACGCCCTCGACCAGCTCCGGCGCCCCGCCGGCGTCCCGGACCATCGCCGCCAGCGACTCCGTCGACACCTGCGAGCGGCCCGAGTGCAGGTCCAGGTGGCCGTCGGCGAGCTTGGCGAGCTTGCCGATCCCGCCGGCGATGGTCAGCCGCGGCACCGGGTGGCGGCGCAGGTACTTCAGCACCGCGCCGGCGAAGTCGCCCATGTCCAGGAGCGCGTCCTCGGGCAGCCCGTGGAGCTCGGTGACCACCCGCTCGCTGGTCGAGCCGGTGCACCCGGCCACGTGCTGGTGACCGGCGGCCCGGGCGACGTCGATGCCGCGGCGGATCGAGTCGATCCACGACGAGCACGAGTAGGGGACGACGACGCCCGTCGTCCCGAGGATCGACAGCCCGCCGAGGATGCCCAGCCGCGGGTTCCACGTCCTGCGGGCCAGCTCCGCGCCGTTCTCGACCGACACCTCGACCACGACGTCGCCGGTGCCGCCGTGCCGCGCGGCGACCGCGGCGACGTGCTCCCGGATGAACTGCCGCGGCATCGGGTTGATCGCCGGCTCACCGACCGGCAGCGGCAGCCCGGGCTTGGTCACCGTGCCGACGCCCTCGCCGGCGCGGAAGACGACCCCCCTGCCGGGCTCGCCGGGGGTGACGGTGACCGAGACGAGGGCGCCGTGCGTGACGTCGGGGTCGTCGCCGGCGTCCTTGACCACGCCGGCGGTGGCGGCGCCGTCGGCGAGCAGCTCGCGGGCCAGCGCGAAGGCCGGGTGCTTGTCGTTCGGGAGGTCGATGCGCACCGGGTCGGGGAACTCGCCGGTGAGCAGCGCGGTGTAGGCGGCGGTGGTCGCGGCCGTCGCGCAGGCGCCGGTCGTCCAGCCGTAGCGCAGCCCGGTGCCGCCGTCCCTGCTCACGGGGTCAGCATGCACGGGGGACGCGCATGACCGGCCGGGTGCTGGTCCTGGGCGGGACGGCGGAGGGGCGGCGGCTCGCGGAGCGGTTGGTGGCCGAGGGCGTCGACGTGCAGAGCTCGCTGGCCGGTCGGGTCGCCGACCCCGTGCTCCCGCCCGGCGGGGTGCGGATCGGCGGGTTCGGCGGCGTCGGGGGGCTGGCCGCGGCGCTGGACGGCGTGGCCGCGCTGGTCGACGCCACCCACCCGTTCGCCGCCACCATGACCGCGCACGCCGTCGCGGCGGCCGCCGCCACCGGCACCCCGCTGCTGCGGCTGCAGCGGCCCGGCTGGACGGCGCGGCCCGGCGACGACTGGCGGTGGGTGGACTCCCTCGAGCAGGCGGCCTCGGCGGTGACCGGCTACCGCTCGGTGCTGCTGACCACCGGCCGGCAGGGGCTCGCGGCCTTCGCCGGCCTGACCGCGCCCTGCGTCGTCCGCTCGGTGGACCCGCCCGAGCCGCCGCTGCCGGCCCACGCCACGGTGGTGCTGGCCCGCGGCCCGTTCAGCGTGGCGCAGGAACGGGCGCTGATGACCGCGCACCGCGTCGACGTCCTCGTCACCAAGGACAGCGGCGGGCCGATGACCGCGGCCAAGCTCACCGCGGCGCGCGAGCTCGGCGTCCCGGTGGTGCTGGTCCGCCGGCCGTCGCTGCCGGCGGGCGTGCCGGTGGCCGCGACCGTCGAGGAGGCGGTGGCCTGGGTCCTCAGGGAGCGGTGGGGGACCGGAACGCCCAGACCGTCAGCCACACGATCCCGACGGTGAGCACCATGGCGAGCGGGATGTGCACCGCGATCCCGCCGTGGCTGCCCAGCCAGGCCTGGACGAAGGTGAGCACGAAGACCCCCGCGGCCAGTGCGGCCGGCCACCAGATCCGCGTGCGCTGCCCGTGCAGTGCGGTGGCCAGCAGCAGCAGGCCGGTGGTCACGTGCAGGGCGATCGCCCCGGCCCCGTGGCTGCCGACCGCGTCCTCACCGGCCATGATCCGGCCGGCGGAGAGGAACTGCCAGGAGAGCACCAGCAGTGACAGCACTGCGGCGGCCTGCACCGGCCGGGTCGTCGAGGTCGGGGCTGCCACGGTGGTGTCGCGGGTCATGGGGCCCTCCGGGGCGGACGACGGCTGGGGAGGAGTCGGAAGATCGAATCAGCTGACCCTGGTCCGCACCAGGGGCTGGCGCGCCGCCTGGTGCTGTTCGACCTCGACGGCACGCTCGTCGACTCCACGCCCGGCATCCGGGTCTCGGTCCGCGCCGCGGCTGCCGCACTCGGCCTGCCGGAGCCGATCCCGCAGCAGCTGCGCGGGATGGTCGGCCCGCCGCTGCAGGACGGGTTCGCCCTGGTCCTCGGCGTGCCGCCGGACGACGTCCCGCGCGCGGTCGCCGCCTACCGCGCGCACCACTCCGCCGGCGCGCTGCTCGACGCCAGCGTGTACCCCGCTCGCGTCCGTGCACGGCGCCACCTTCGACGGCACCGTGCGGCACAAGGACCAGGTCGTCGCCGCCGCGCTGGCCGCCCCACCCCGACGGCGAGCGGCCGGTGCTGGTCGGCGACCGGGCGCACGACGTCCTGGGCGCGGCCGCGCACGGGCTGCCGTGCATCGGCGCCGGCTGGGGCCCCGCCTCTCCCGGCGAGCTGGCGGACGCCGGGGCGCGGGTGGTGGCGGCCACACCGGCAGCGGTGCGGACGGCGCTGGACCGGATGTCCGGCTGACCGCTCGGGCGGCGTCGCGCATGATGTCCGCCGGCCAGTCCGACGACGGGGGGAGCAGGAACGGTGCGCGCGCTCACGGAGAAGCAGGTGCGGCGGTCCTTCGTGAACTGCTCGCGCGGCGAGGCCGAGGCCCTGACGCTGCCGCGCACCTTCGCCGACACGGCCTGGGAGGAGCTCGTCGTCCTCGGCTGGCGCGACCCGAAGGCGCCGCTGCGCGGGTACCTGGTGCTCGAGCGGGACGGGCGGCCCGTCGGCGTCGCGGTGCGCGCCGCCGACACCCGGATGTCCCCGGCCACGCCGGCCATGTGCCTGCTGTGCCAGACGGCGCAGTCGGGCAGCGACGTCTCACTGTTCACCGCGCGCCGCGCCGGGGAGGCCGGCCGGAACGGCAACACGGTGGGCACCTACGTCTGTGCCGACCTGGCCTGCGCCGTCCGCGCGCGGGAGGAGATCCCGCCGTGGCTGCGCGAGCGCGACCCGGAGGAGGTCGCCGCCGAGCGCACCGCCGAGCTCGAGCAGCGGCTGCAGGGCTTCCTGGACGCCGTCCTGCGCTGACCTGTCCGGCGACATCGGCGATCTCGCGCGGACCCGCCCGCTAGCCGTGCGAGGTCGGCGATCACGCCGCGTCAGGCGCGGGCGGTGGCGGGCTCGGGCCGGTCGACGGTGGGGGCCCGGTGCGCGGTGCGGCGGTGCCGCAGCAGCCCGGCCGCCGCGAGCAGGGCCAGCGCGATGACCGCGGCGCCGTAGACCGCCGCGGTCGGCCGCAGCCCCACCGCGCCCGAGGCCAGCCCCGCGGCGACGGCCGGGACGCTGAAGGCCAGGTAGCCCACGACGAAGACGCTGGACAGCAGCCCACCGCGCTCGCCGGGCGCGACGCCGGCGGTCACGGTGGCCACCGCGCCGAGGAAGGCGGCGCCGAAGCCGAACCCCGAGACGACGGCCGCGGCGAAGAACAGCGCGGCGTTGCCGGTGACCAGCGAGACGATCGTGCCGCTCACGCCGACGGCGAAGACCAGGGAGCCGGTGAGCATCGCCGTGTGCGGTGCCGCGTTGCGCAGGGTGATGCCGCCGACGGCGCCCATGCCCTGCATGGCCACGATGACCAGGCTGCCGACGAGGTGGTCGGTGAGGCCGAAGACGCCGGCGGCCACGGACGGCCCGAGTGACAGGTAGAGCCCGCCGAGCGCCCACATCGCCACCAGGCAGGGCGCCGCGACGAGGAAGGCCGCGCGCTGGGACGAGGGCACGTGCACCCGGGGCCGCAGCGAGGCCAGCGCGCCCGGGATCCGCGGTGAGGACTCCGGCAACAGCCAGGCCACCCCGGCGGCGACGGCGAACAGCACGGTCAGCGTGCCGAACACCCAGGCGGTGGGGGCCGGCGCGAACTCCACCGCCAGCCCGGCGCTGACCGCGCCGAGCGCGAGCGCGAACCCGGGAGAGGCGCTGTTGACCAGGGCGCCGAGCGGGCGGTCGCCGCGCTGGTGGTCCAGCAGCGTCGCGCCCAGAGCGCCCGTGAGGCCGCCGACCGACAGCCCCTGCACCACGCGCGCGGCCAGCAGCCAGCCCACCGAGTCGGCGGCCCAGAACAGCGCCATCGCGACGACCTGCAGCAGCATCCCGGCCACGATCACCGGCCGGCGTCCCACGTGGTCCGACAGCGCGCCCACGACCAGCAGCGTGGCGAGCAGCGCGATGGCGTAGATGCCGAAGACCGTCGTCAGCACGCCGGCGGAGAACCCGAACCGCTCCTGGTAGACGCGGTAGAGCGGCGAGGGGACGCCGGAGGCCGCGAGCACGAGGACCAGCAGCACGGCCGCCGTCCAGAACGGGGCGGCGCGGGACGCGCGGCGGGCGGGCACGCAACAGCGCAAGCCCGCCCGCCGCGTCGGCATTCCCGGCGGCCGGCGGGGCGGGCCGCTCAGCTGCGGGTGAAGTGCGGCGGCAGGGCGACGTCCTCGCGGGTCAGGTCGTGCACCGACGCCTTCCCGAGCCCGAGCAGCGCCTCGTCGATGCCCTGCCGGATGATCGCCAGCACGTTCTGCACGCCGCGCTCACCGTTCGCGGCCATGCCCCACAGGTAGGCGCGGCCGATCATGACCGCCCGTGCGCCCAGGGCCATCGCCTTGACGACGTCGGCGCCGCGGCGCACCCCGCCGTCCATGACCACCTCGACCTGGTCGCCGACGGCGTCCACGACGCCGGGCAGCGAGCGGATCGCCCCCGGCGTGCCGTCGAGGTTGTTGCCGCCGTGCGTGGAGACCGAGATGGCAGTGACGCCGGCGTCGACGGCGCGGCGGGCGTCGTCGGGTCGGGTGATGCCCTTGAGCATGAACGGCCCGCCCCACTGCTCGCGCAGCCAGGCGACGTCCTCCCAGGTGGGCAGCGGGGTGCCCATCCACTGGCCGTAGGCGCCGAAGAAGTTCGGCGGCTCCTCGCCGCCGAGGGCCAGGTTGGGGACGGTGAGCTCGGGGATGGACCCGGAGCGCAGGTAGGTGGCCAGCCAGCGCGGCTTGCGCACCACCTCGGGGGCGAACTTCAGCGCGTTCTTGACGTCGATCCTCTCGGGGATGGGCGGGCTGCCCCAGTCGCGCCGGGAGGCGAACGACCAGTCCAGCGTCATGATCAGGCCCTTGGCGCCGGCGGCGCGGGCCCGCTCGGCCCGGGCGAGGATCGTCTCCCGCGAGCCGACCCAGTACATCTGGAAGAACAGCTTCGGCTGGGCCGCGCCGACCTCCTCCACCGGCTTGCTGGCGAAGGAGGACAGGCCCATCGCCACGTCCGCGGCCGCGGCCGCGCGGGCCACGGCCACCTCGCCGTCGGGGTGCACGGCCTGGACGCCGGTGGGGGAGATGAGCACCGGCATGGACACGTCCTGGCCCATCACCGTGGTGGCCAGCTCGCGCTTGGCGTGCAGGTCGGCGACGTGCGGGCGCCAGGTGATCTCGTCGAAGGCGGCGACGTTGTCGCTCGCCGTCAGCCCCTTCTCGGTGCCGGCGACCAGCGCCAGGTAGACCGACCGCGGCAGCCGCTTCCTGGCGCGGTGCTGGGCCTCCTCGACCGTCTCGAACCAGTCCCTCGTGCTCGCCATGAGAGCCCCTCCCGCGATCGCCCGGCCGTCAGCGCCGTCTCCCGGGAGGGTGACGCACGCCACTGGCGCGCCATCGTGCCAGGCGTGGCACTGAGTGTCACGACCCGTCTAGGGATAGGTACGCGGGCTGTAGACCGCGCCGGTGGCGCTGACGCGGGTCTGCGACGAGCCGACGATGACGCAGCAGCGCATGTCGACGGTCTCGGGGTCGAGCTGGCCGAGAGTGGTGACCCGGACGCGCTCCTCCGGCCCGCCCACGTCGCGGCCGACGACGACCACGGTGTCGGGCTTGCGGCTCTCCAGCAGCACCTGCAGGGCCTCGGCGAGCTGGTGCGGGCGCGCCTTCGACCGCGGGTTGTAGAGGGCGAGCACCAGGTCGGCGGCCGAGGCGTGGCGCAGCCGCTCGACGACGACGTCCCACGGCTTGCGGACGTCGGAGAGGCTGACCACCGCGAAGTCGTGCCCGAGCGGCGCGCCGGCCCGGGCCGCGACGGCCTGCGCGGCGGTGAGGCCGGGCAGCACCCGCACCGGGACGTCGGCGTACTCGGGCCGCTCGGCGACCTCGAGCACCGCGGCGGCCATCGCGAAGACGCCGGGGTCGCCGCTGGAGACCACCGCGACCCGCCGCCCGGACCGCGCCAGGTCCATGGCGTGCGCAGCGCGCTCGGCCTCCACCCGGTTGTCGCTGGGGTACCGGGTCTGCCGCGGGTTGGCCGGCACCCGGTCCAGGTACGGGCCGTAGCCGACCAGGTCGTCGGCGGCGGCCAGCGCCTCGGCGGCCTCCGGCGTCGTCCAGCAGCGGGCGCCCGGGCCGAGGCCGACGACGACGACCTCGCCGGTGCGGGGTGCGGCGTCCGCGGACGGCTCGGGTCCGGCGGTCGGGCCGGTCAGCGGGCTGGGCAGCAGGGCGAGGGAGAAGTAGGGGACCGTCGCCGGGTCGACGTCGGCCAGCGGCAGGGTGCGCTGCCGGTCGCTGGTCGCCCGCTCGACGTAGAGCGCCCGGTCGAGCACCCCTGCGGCGTCGAAGGCCTCCCGCACGTTGCCGAACCTGCGGCCGAGCTTCAGCACCGCCGCCGAGTCGGTGGTGGCCAGCCACTCGGCGAGCTCGGGGGCGCCGAGCGTGCCGGGCAGCACGGTGAGCACCTCGTCCCGCTCGACCAGCGGCCGGCCGACCGCCGCGGCGGCCCCGCTCACGCTGGTCACACCCGGCACCACCTCGGTCGGGTACCGGGAGGCCAGCCGCTTGTGCATGTGCATGTAGGAGCCGTAGAAAAACGGATCCCCCTCGGCGAGGACGACGACGTCGCGGCCGGCGTCCAGGTGCGCGGCCAGCCGGGCCGCGGCCGCCTCGTAGAACTCGTCGATGGCGCCCTGGTAGCCGCCGGGGTGGTCGGTGGTCTCGGTGGTGACCGGGTAGACCAGCAGCTCCTCCACCTGGCCTTCGCGCAGGTAGGGCGCGGCCACGGACCGGGCGACCGAGCGGCCGTGCTGGGCGGCGTGGAAGGCGACGACGTCGGCGGCGGCGATGAGCCGGGCGGCCTTGACGGTGACCAGCTCGGGGTCGCCGGGGCCGAGGCCCACCCCGTAGAGACGCCCGCTCATTCCACGTCGCTCGCGATCGCGTTCACGGCCGCCGCGGTGATGGCGCTGCCGCCGCGCCGGCCGCGGACCACCAGGTGCTCGAGGTCGGAGGCCGCCAGCGCGTCCTTGGACTCCACCGCGCCGATGAAGCCGACCGGGATCCCGAGGACCGCGGCGGGCCGGGGTGCCCCGGCGGCGACCATCTCCAGCAGGTGGAACAGCGCGGTGGGCGCGTTGCCGATGGCGACCACGGCGCCGTCCAGCCGGTCGCGCCACAGCTCCAGCGCCGCCGCGGTGCGCGTGGTGCCGAGGTCGGCGGCCAGCGCCGGCGTCCGCGGGTCGTTGAGCGTGCAGACGACGTCGTTGTCCTTGGGCAGCCGCCGCCGGGTGACGCCCGAGGCCACCATCTCCGCGTCGCAGAGCACCGGGGCGCCGGCGTCCAGCGCCTCGCGGGCCCGCGCCACGACGCCGGGGGAGAAGGCGAGGTCCTCGACCAGGTCCACCTGCCCGCAGGCGTGCACCATGCGCACGGCCACGCGGGCGACGTCCTCGGGCAGGCCGGCCAGCTCGGTCTCGGCGCGGATGGTGGCGAACGAGCGCCGGTAGATCTCCGCGCCGTCCTTCTCGTACTCGTACATCAGCCCTCTCCGACTCGGTATCCGGACCCGGTCGCCACGACGTCGACGACCTCGCCGCGGGGACGGCCGCAGCGGCGTTCGCACCCGGCCCAGTGCTGGCGGGCGTCGCCGGCCGGCAGGGTGCCGGTCGCCACGGCCCGGGCGGCGTCGGCCCGGACGTCGGCCAGCGACTTCGCGCAGCCCGGCCGCCCGGCGCACGCGGTCACCCGCGTCCAGGGGCTGTCCGCGTCGAACACCATGCCGGTCCGGTGCAGCGCCGCGGCGGCGTCGTCGACCGCGTCCTCCGCGAGATCGGGGACGACGACGCTGCGCCACGGCGTCAGCTGCACCTCGTCGGCGAGCCGGGCGAGCAGGTCGGCCTGGTCGGCGGTGAGCCGGCCGAGGGGGACGACGGCGACGAGCGCGACCCGCCCGTCACGCTGCGCCACGGAGCCGACCGGCCCGGAGGTGCCTTTCGCGCGCGAAAGGCAGTCGTAGGCGGCCGGGAGGGTGGCGCCCAGGCGGGCGGCGACTCGAACCGCACCGTCGTCGAGCTCGGCGAGGCGCCAGGCGGTGCCGCCCTGGGCGGCGCGCTCGTCGAGGAAGGCGCTGGTCGCTGCGAGGGTGAGGGCGACCGCGTCGTCCGGGTGGGCGCGCAGCCCGGAGTCGGCGCCGGCCAGGGTCAGCGCGACCTCGGCGGGGGAGAGGGCGAGCAGGCCGACGTCCCCACCGAGCCCGGCGACGTCGCCGCGGCCGTCGTCCAGCGTGACCAGGTACCGGCCGGGCAGCGCGGCGAGCGCGGGGTCGGCGCAGATCACGGCGTCCAGCGCGCGCACCCACGGCCGGGCGTCGACGTGCCCGCCGGCTCGGCCGGTCAGCGCGCTGGCCAGCACGTTGCGCACCCGCTCGTGCGTGGCGCTGGGCAGCAGGCCGGCCGCGGCGAGCCGGTTCCCCAGCGCGGCCTCCGCGCCGGCCCGCAGCCCGCGCAGCTGCACGTTGCCCCGGCTGGTGAGCTCCAGCGCCCCGTCGCCGAGGTCGCGGGCCGCGGCGGCCAGCGCCCGCAGCTGGCTCCCGGTCAGGAGCCCGCCGGGCACCCGTACCCGGGCCAGCGCGCCGTCGGCGGCGGCGTGGGTCTGCAGCGTCCCGGGGCACGCGTCGGTGCGGACCCGGGCGGCGGGAGGGCTGGCGGTCATGGCGGAGGCGAGGGTACGGCCCGCCCTCCCGCCGGGTGACCGGCGGCGACCCGGTCAGCGCAGCTCGCGCCCGGCCTCGTCGAAGGACATCCACACCCGCCGGCGGTCGGCCCGGCTGTGCACCCGCGCCATCGCCGCAACCCGGCGGCGCTGGTCGTCGGTGCCGGCGTGCAGGGCGACGGCTCTCTCGGCATCGCGCATCGCCTGCTCCGCGGCGACCTCGGCGGGGGTGGACGGCAGCTCGCTAGTCAGGTCGACGTCCATGTCGTCGGCCGACCCCGGGTGGGCGTACGGGCTGTCCGGCGGCAGGTGCCCGCTGATCCGGCCGTAGGCGCCGAGCGTGAGCAGGAGCAGTCCAGTGACGACGGAGAAGACGACGTTCTCGAACTCGAACGCCAGCAGGTTGAAGGAGGTGCGCAGCACCGCCAGGTTGACCAGGGCGGAGAGCAGGAACAGCGCGCCGATGACGATCATCACCGTCGAGACGGTGCGGGGACTGCGTGCCGCGGCCGCCAGCAGCACGAGCGCCACGACCACGGAGATCGTGGACAGCAGCCCGTTGGACGACAACCCGAGGATGCGCTCGCCCTCGGTCGAGAAGAAGTCCAGGCGGTCGGCGAAGCCGAGCAGGCCGAAGACGAGGAGGAACAGCGCCACCAGGACGGCGCCGGTGCGTTGGACGGCGAACACCCGCGCGCCGAGGTGCGGTTCGCCGTCCGGTCCGGAGGAGGACCTGGTGCGGTGCGGGAGGTGCAGTCGCAGGGCCATGGGGACTCCCGGGTGAGGTGACGGTGCCCATTGTTCGCCTCCGGAGCCTGGGTGGATGCACTACAGCGAGGTTCTTCTGCGGGAAGTTGCGGGCGGGTGGAGCGGTTGTGTCCGGCATGACGCAGCGCGACCTGCACTCGGAGTTCCTGCGCGCGGACCTCTTCCTCTCGATGGGCCAGCCGATCGAGGCGGCGCGCCTGCTGGAGCCGCTGGTCGAGGCAGAGCCGGCCAACGAGGCCGCCCTGGAGCTGCTGGCCCGGTCCTACTTCGGGTCCGCCCAGCTGGCGCGGGCGGAGGAGGCGCTGGCCCGCCTGGTGGAGATGGCCCCGGCCAACGGCTGGGCCCGACGGGCGCTGGCGCGCACGCTGGAGCGGCAGAGCCGGGCCGGCGAGGCGGTGGCGCACCACCGGGTGGCCGACGCCCTCGGCGCGGCCTGAGGCATCCGGGAACGGGGAGAGGAGCCGAGGTGGCGAACCGGATCGGCCCGTGCTCGGCCTGCGGGCAGCGCAACCGGGTGCCGGCGGCCGCGGCCGGCACCCCGCGGTGCGGCAGGTGCCGGGCGGCGCTGCCGTGGGTGGCGGACGCCGGGGACGCGGACTTCGCGGAGGTCGCCGAGCGCTCACCGGTGCCCGTGCTCGTCGACCTGTGGGCGACGTGGTGCGGACCGTGCCGCGCGGTGAGCCCCGCCCTGGAGCGGCTGGCCGCGGCCCTCGCCGGCCGGGTGAAGCTGGTCAAGGTCGACGTCGACGCCGCACCGGGGCTCGCCCGGCGGTTCGGCGTGCAGGCCGTGCCGACGCTGCTCGTGCTGGACCGGGGTGAGGTCGTGGCCCGGCAGGCCGGGGCCGCACCGGAGCACGCGCTGCGGGCCTGGCTCGAGGGCGCCCTCGCCTCCCGGGCCGGCGGCTGAGCCTCAGGACAGCTCGGCGGCCCGCCGCTCGATCAGGCCCGCCGACGCGTCGGGGTCCAGCGCCATCTCGGTGAGCAGGTCGAAGGCCCGGCCGTAGCGGTGCACCTCGGCCTCCCCGTCGACGAAGGCGATCCGCGTCTTGTTCTCCAGGTAGACGACGTCCGGGGTCCCGGTGGCGCGCGACTCGAGGACGGAGAACGAGCCCGCCGTCACCGGCGGCAGGCCGGCGTCGAACGGGAGCACCCGGACCGTGACGTTGGGCCGCCGGGCCACCTCGGCCAGCCACTCGAGCTGCCCGCGCAGCACCGCCGCGCCGTCGGGCGTCCCCGGCGCGGCGGCGACGCGGCGGAGCACGGACTCGTCGAGAACCGCCTCCAGCCGCATCGGGTCGGTCGCGTCGAGGACCTCCTGGCGCCGGCGGCAGACCTGCACCCGCCGCTCGACCTCGGGCGGCGCGGGCCGCTCCCAGGTGGAGAGCACGACCTGGCGCACGTAGTCCGGGGTCTGCAGCAGCGCGTGCGGGACCAGCGCGCCGAAGCAGCGCAGCACCCGCGATCCGGCCTCCAGCCGGATCAGGTTGGCGTACCCGGCCGACAGGGTGTCGGCGTAGGCGTCCCACCAGCCGCGGGGCCGGGCCGACGGCGCGAGCCGGCGCAGCAGGTCGGCCTGCGCGTCGGGGACCCGGTACAGCTCGAGCAGCCGGTCGAGGTCGTCGGCGGCGATGCCGATCCGCGCGGTCTCGATCCGCGAGACCTTCGACGGCGACCACCCGAGCCGCGCGGCGACGTCCTTGGCGTGCAGCTGCTCGCCGGTCCGCAGCCGGCGGAGTTCACGGGCCAGGCGGCGCTCCCGCACCGAGGGCGTGTCCCGTTCGAGCACGGCGCAACGGTAGCCGTGCGTGCAATCGTGCAAGCACGCTCGCAGCGATGCGGCGGGACGTGCGACCGTCGAGGCGCGGCCGCAGCCCCTCTCGATCCTCGACGCGAAGGACGACGGACATGACCGGAACGCACCTCCCCCTCCTCGGCTCCGACCTGTACGAGGTCGCCTACCTGGCCGGCGGTCCGCGCCGGGCCGTCGAGGCCGCGGTGGTGGCCCTCGTCGCGGACGGCCGCCTGCGGGTCACCCGGTCCACCGCCGAGCTGCACGTGGCCGACCCCCGCCGCGGGCACCCGGTGGAGGCCGCCGTGCTCGACGCCGCCGGTCCCCGCGCCCGCCGGTCGATCGACGGGATCGCCTGGCGGGTGCGCACCGACGCCCGGCTGGTCGCACTCGCCGACGGGCTGCAGCGGGCGGGACTGGTCTCCCGGCGCGGCGGCGTGGGCGCCACGGCCGGGCGCGCCTGGCCGCTCGTCGGCCTGACCTCCGCGGGGCGGCGGGCGCTGCGCCGGCTCCGGTCGGGCCCGCCGGCCGGCGGGCGCCCCGAGGTCCTCGCCGTGGCGCTCGACGGACCCGGCGCGTGGGCGGATGCCGACCTGCGGGCGGCGGTCTTCGCCCCACCCCGGCCGTACGTCCTGGCGGAGTCGGGCCCGACCGCGCGCGAGGTCCGCCGCAGCCACACCGGGGCGTACGCCCACGGCGGTTCCGCCGGGTGGGCCGGGGCCGGCTGGGGCGGTGGCTTCGGCGGCGACTGCGGGGGCGGTGGTGGGGACGGCGGCGGGGGCTGCTGACCCGGCTCAGCCCACCGGCTCCGCCGCGGCGCGCATCGCCTCCAGCGCGATCGGCGGCGGGGCCGCGAAGTCGAAGGCCCGGAAGAGGACCGCGTGCGGGACCCCCATCGCCCGCCCCTGCAGCGCCGTGATCCCGGTGATCATCGCCCGCGGGGGCGGGTGCCCGGGGATGCCGGCCAGGTACTGCCCGTGCGCCTCCAGCGAGGCGATGCCCCGTTCCAGCGGCTCGCCCGTGACGTCCACGCCGTGGGTCGGGCGCGGGTCGCCGCCGACGAGCAGCCAGCGCACCGGCCACGGCTCGAGCCCCTCGTCGACCAGCTCGGGGAACACCCAGCGGTTGCCGGCGTCGCGCAGCGCGTCCACCGCGGCGAGCCCGGCGACCCGGTGGTCGGCCTGGTTGAGCCCGGCCACGAACTCGACCTCCCACGTGCCGACGAGCAGGGCGTCGGGACGGAGCTCCCGGATCACCCGCGCGATGTCCCGCCGCAGGCCCAGGCCGTACTCCAGGACGCCGTCGGGGTGGTCGAGGAAGCGGGTGTCGCGCACGCCGACCGCCTCGCCGGCGGCCACCTGCTCGGCCGTCCGCAGCCGGGCGGTCTCCTCGGGGCGGCAGGCGTCCATGCCGGCCTCGCCGCGGGTGAGCAGCAGGTAGGCGACCTCGGTGCCGGCGGCGGTCCAGGCGGCGACGGCGGAGGAGGTGCCGTACTCGACGTCGTCGGGGTGCGCGACGACGCACAGCACGCGGCCGAACGCGTCGGCGGGGAACGAGGGCACCAGGGGAGGGGCCATGCGCGCACGCTAGAGCCGCGGCGTCGCCGGTCCCCGCCGGTCGTGCGCGCGGGTCCGGCGGACCGGGGCGTCGCCACCCGCCGGAGGCGGCCGGGTCCTCGCCGCCGAGCCCCAGCTCGTCCCGGTAGCGTGCCGTCGGTGTTCACGCTGCTGTCGACCAGCGACACCGACCTCCTCTCCGCCCGCGCCAGCGGTGCCGGCTGGCGCCTGGGCAACCCCGCCCGCCTGGACGACGCCGGGCTCGCGGCCCTCACCGACGGCGCGGAGCTGGTCGTCGTCCGCCTCCTCGGCGTGCGCCGGCAGTACGAGGAGCTGCTCGCCCCACTGCTGGCCGGGCCTGCGCCGGTCGTCGTCCTCGGCGGGGAGGCGCTGCCCGACGCCGAGCTGATGGAGCTGTCGACGGTCCCGATGGGCGTCGCGACCGAGGCGCACGGCTACCTGGCACAGGGCGGGCCGGACAACCTCGTCCAGCTGCACCGCTTCCTCTCCGACACCGTGCTGCTCACCGGCGAGGGCTTCGAGCCGCCGGTCGTTGCGCCGGACTGGGGGGTGCTGGAGCGGGACCCCGCCGGTGACGGGCGAGTGAGCATCGCAGGGAGCGCCAGCGACCGAGGAGCGGAGCGAGACCGGAACGGCGGCATCCAGCACAGCCGTGGCAGCGGCCCGCGGATCGCCGTCCTCTACTACCGGGCGCACCACCTGGCCGGGAACACCGCCTTCGTCGAGGACCTCTGCCGGGCCGTCGAGGACGCCGGCGGCCGGGCGCTGCCGGTCTTCACCTCGACGCTGCGCACCGTCGACCCCGCCCTGCTCGAGACGCTGCGCGGCGCCGACGCCCTGGTCGTCACCGTGCTCGCCGCCGGCGGCTCGCGGCCGGCCACCGCCCAGGCCGGCGGGGACGACGGCGCGTGGGACGTCGGCGCGCTGGCCGCGCTCGACGTGCCGGTGGTCCAGGGGCTGTGCCTGACCCGCTCCCGCGAGGAGTGGCTGGCCGACGACGACGGCCTCTCGCCGCTCGACGTGGGCAACCAGGTCGCGATCCCGGAGTTCGACGGCCGGCTGATCAGCGTGCCGTTCTCCTTCAAGGAGACCGACGCCGACGGGTTGACCCGCTACGTCGCCGACCCCGAGCGGGCCGCGCGGGTGGCCGGCACCGCCGTCGCGCACGCCCGGCTGCGGCACACCCCGCCCGCCGAGCGCCGCATCGTCGTGATGCTGAGCGCCTACCCGACCAAGCACGCCCGCATCGGCAACGCCGTCGGCCTGGACACCCCGGCGTCCGTCGTCCGGCTGCTGGCCGCGATGCACGGCGCCGGGTACGACATCGGCCCGTTCGACGGCCCCGACGCGCTGCCCGGCGTGGCCGACCTGGACGGCGACGCGCTGGTGCACGCGCTCATCGCCGCCGGCGGGCAGGACGCCGACTGGCTGACGTCGGAGCAACTGTCGGGCAACCCGGTGCGCATCCCGGCGGCCGAGTACCGCGCCTTCTTCGACACCCTCCCCGAGGACCTGCGCGCGGCGATGGTCGAGCACTGGGGGGAGCCGCCGGGGGGGCTGTTCGTGGACGGTGACGACATCGTCTTCGCCGCGCTGCGGGCGGGCAACGTCGTCGTGATGGTGCAGCCGCCGCGCGGCTTCGGGGAGAACCCGATCGCGATCTACCACGACCCGGACCTGCCGCCGTCCCACCACTACCTGGCCGCCTACTGGTGGCTGCGGTCGTCGTTCGGCGCGCACGCGCTGGTGCACGTCGGCAAGCACGGCAACCTGGAGTGGCTGCCGGGGAAGACGGTCGGGCTGTCGGCCTCGTGCGCGCCGGACGCCGCGATCGGCGACCTGCCGCTGGTCTACCCGTTCCTGGTCAACGACCCGGGGGAGGGCAGCCAGGCCAAGCGGCGGGCGCACGCCACGCTGGTCGACCACATGGTGCCGCCGATGGCCCGGGCCGACAGCTACGGCGACATCGCCCGGCTGGAGCAGCTGCTCGACGAGCACGCGAACGTCGCGGCGATGGACCCGGCGAAGCTGCCGGCGGTGCGGGCGCAGATCTGGACGTTGCTGCAGGCGGCCAAGCTCGACCACGACCTCGGGCTCGCCGAGCGGCCCGAGGACGACCACTTCGACGAGATGATCCTGCACGTCGACGGCTGGCTCTGCGAGATCAAGGACTCGCAGATCCGCGACGGCCTGCACGTGCTCGGCACGCCGCCGTCCGGCCAGGACCGGGTCGACCTGGTGCTGGCCGTGCTGCGCGCGCGGCAGATCTGGGGCGGCGCGGTGGCGCTGCCCGGGCTGCGCGAGGCGCTCGGGCTGCCCGAGGGGGCCGATCGCGTCACCACCGACGCCGTCGAGGCGCAGGCCGCCGACCTGGTCGCCGGCATGGAGGCGACCGGCTGGACTGTCGGCGCCGTCGGGTCCGTCGTCCGCGGGGTGCTCGGGCGCGAGGACGAGCAGGTGGCCGCCGTCCTGCGGTTCGCCGCCGACGAGGTGGTGCCCCGGCTGGAGCGCACCACCGACGAGCTGGACGCGACGCTGCACGCCCTCGAGGGCGGCTACGTGCCCGCCGGCCCGTCGGGCTCGCCGCTGCGCGGGCTGGTCAACGTGCTGCCGACCGGGCGCAACTTCTACTCGGTCGACCCGCGGGCGATCCCGTCGCGGCTGGCCTGGGAGACCGGGCAGGCGATGGCCGAGTCGCTGGTCGAGCGGTACCTGGCCGACACCGGGGAGTACCCGGCCTCGGTCGGGCTGTCGGTGTGGGGCACCTCGGCGATGCGCACGTCCGGCGACGACGTCGGCGAGGTGCTCGCGCTGCTCGGCGTCCGCCCGGTGTGGGACGACGCCTCGCGGCGGGTGACCGGCCTGGAGCCCATCCCGCTCGACGAGCTGGGCCGGCCGCGGATCGACGTCACCGTGCGGATCTCCGGCTTCTTCCGGGACGCCTTCCCGCACGTGGTGACCATGCTCGACGACGCGGTGACGCTGGTGGCGGGGCTGGACGAGCCCGCGGACCGCAACTTCGTGCGCGCCCACGTGGACGCCGACGTCGCCGGGCACGGCGACCGCCGGCGGGCCACGACGCGGGTGTTCGGGTCCAAGCCGGGCGCCTACGGGGCCGGGCTGCTGCCGCTCATCGACTCCCGCGACTGGCGCGGCGACGCCGACCTGGCCGAGGTCTACGCGGTGTGGGGCGGCTACGCCTACGGCCGCGGGCTGGACGGCGTGCAGGCGCGCCCGGACATGGAGGCGGCCTACCGGCGGATCGCGGTGGCGGCGAAGAACGTCGACACCCGCGAGCACGACATCGCCGACTCCGACGACTACTTCCAGTACCACGGCGGGATGGTGGCGACGGTCCGCGCGCTGACCGGTTCGGCGCCACGGGCCTACATCGGCGACTCGACCCGGCCGGAGTCGGTGCGCACCCGGTCGCTGACCGAGGAGACCGCCCGCGTCTTCCGCGCCCGGGTGGTCAACCCGAAGTGGCTGGCCGCGATGCGCCGGCACGGCTACAAGGGCGCCTTCGAGCTGGCCGCGACCGTCGACTACCTGTTCGGCTACGACGCCACGACCGGCGTGGTCGCGGACTGGATGTACGAGAAGCTCGCCCAGAGCTACGTGCTGGACCCGGAGAACCGCGCGTTCCTCGAGCAGTCCAACCCGTGGGCGCTGCACGGCATCGCCGAGCGGCTGCTGGAGGCGGTCGACCGGCAGATGTGGGCCGAGCCCGACCCGGCGCTGCTGGCTGAGCTCCAGCAGGCCTACCTCGACACCGAGGGCGACCTCGAGGGCGGCGAGACCCCGGCGTCCTCCCGGTCCTGACCGGGCGGTTCGCGCATCGACCGGGGCGCTCCGGGGTACCCCGCGGTCATGAGCATCCTCGGACGACTGATGGGCACGGCAGAGAACACTGCACGCAGCGCGGCCCGCGGGGGTCGGGCAACCGCACGCGGGACGGCGGGTGTGACGGGCGGCCGCCGGACCGGCCGCGGGATGGGTGGCACGGGCACGGCCGGCCGGATGTCGACCGGTCGCGGTTACGGCCGGGCGACGACCGGGCGGGCGGGCCGGGCGACCCCCGCGGCCTCCGGGCTCGGCGGGCTGCTCGGCGGCCTCCTGCGCCGCCGCTGAACGAACGGCCACTTCTCCCCCCACGCCTCGCAGGCTCGGCGCGGGACCCTGAAAGGTGGCCGTTCCACCACCTCACCGGAGGGCGGCCGCGGACACCAGCAGGGTGACCGCGGCCGCCGTCTCGCCCATCGCCCCCATCACGTCGCCGGTGACGCCGCCCAGCCGGGCGCGCGCCCGCCGCAGGAGGAGTTCGGCCGCGAGCAGGCCGGCCGCCGCGCTCGCCGCGAGGGCCTGGTCGGCGAGGGTCAGGAGGACCGCGGTGGCGAACACCCACCCGGCCAGCCAGCGCACCGAGACGGTGCCGGCGACCGACCGCCCGAGCGCGGACCCCTCGGCCATCCCGACGCCGGCCAGCCCGGTGCGGGCCATGGCCAGCCGCGCGACCAGCGGTGCCGCCCAGACCGCCGTCCACCCCCGCTCGGCCTCGAGCAGGGTGGCCGCGGCCGCCACCTGCAGCAGGACGGTGAGCAGCAGGGTGACCACGCCGAACGGGCCGACGTCCCCCTGACGCATGACCTCGAGCGCACGCTCGCGGCCCCGCAGCGGGCCCAGCCCGTCGGCGGTGTCGGCCAGGCCGTCGAGGTGCAGCCCGCGGGTCAGGACGGCCAGGAGCGCGATCCCCAGGACCGCTCCGGTGAGCGGGGAGACCAGCTGCGCCCCGGCGGTGGCGACGCCGGCCGCGAGCGCACCCAGCACCAGCCCCACCAGCGGCGCCCACGGCAGCACACCCCGGGTGGAGGCCGCCGCCCGCGCCGGGACCCGCAGGACGGTGAGCAGCGCGGCGGACTCCAGCGGGCCGGTCCACCTCATCGCAACCGCTGGGGCAGCCCGGCCACCACGAACCACACCTCGTCGGCGGTGCCGGCCAGTCGCTGGTTGACCGAGCCGAGGGTGTCGCGGAACAGCCGCCCGGAGCGGGTCTCGGGCACCACACCCAGCCCCACCTCGTCCGACACCGCCACCACGTGCGCCGGCGTCATCGTCCAGGCCTCGACCAGCGCGTCGCAGTGGCGGGCCAGCCGGTCCCGCGCGCCCGGCTCGTCGGACCAGACGCCGGTCTGGTCCATCAGCGCGGCCACCCAGGTGGTGACGCTGTCGACCAGCAGGGTGCCCCGGCGCAGCAGGTCGCTGGGCGCGGTGGTCTCCAGCGTCGTCCAGCCCGGGGGCCGGTGGGCCCGGTGCGCGGCCACCCGCTCGGCCCACTCGGCGTCCCCGGTCGCTGGCAGAGAGGTGGCGAGGTAGGTGACGTCGGGGACGCCGGCCAGCAGCGACTCGGCGTGCGCGGACTTCCCCGACCGTGACCCGCCGAGCACGAGCACGTGGCTCACCCCGGGCTCACAGGACGAGCTCGAGGGCCGTCACCGTGCCGTTGTGCGGCGTCACCGCCGGCATCGCGTCCGGCCCGAGCCCCGCGGCGACCGCCTGCGCGGCCCGGATGGTGTCGCCGTGCGTGACCAGCGCGACCACCTCGGCCGGCGGCTCCGCACAGAGGGACTTCAGGTAGGCGCCGACACGGGCGTGCAGCTCGGCCAGGCTCTCCCCGCCGGGTGGGGCCCAGTGCGGGTCGGTCCAGTCGACGACGTCCCACAGCTCGCGCGACGGCCGACCCTCGAGCACGCCGTAGCCCTGCTCGCGCAGCGCCGGCGTCGTCGTCACCGGCAGGCCGGTGACGCGGGCGCAGTGCTCGGCGGTCTGCACGGCACGGCGCAGGTCGCTGGAGACCAGCACCCCGGGGTGGAGGGCGGCCAGCTCGCGCGCGGCCCCGGCGGCCTGGGCGTGCCCGAGGTCGGTCAGCGGCACGTGCGCGGTCTGGCCCTGCAGGAGGCCGGCGGCGTTCCACTCGCTCTGCCCGTGGCGCACGAGCAGGAGGGTCAACGGGCGGGACATGGTGGTCGGCAGCGTAGCCAGGGTGCCGCCGACCACCGCGGCCCGCCTCGTACCGTCGGGGCGTGACGATCCCCGCGCGGCCCGGCACCACCCGCCCAGCGGCCCGCCCGGCCGCTGCCGACCCGCTGGCCCCGCTGCTGGACCTCCCCGGCGTGCGGGACGCCGCGGAGGGCGCGCGGGCCGGCATCGACCGGCTGCTGCGGCACCGGCTGATGCGCAACCGGTCCGCGGAGATCAGCACCGAGTCGGCGCTGCGCGGCGCCCGCGCGTCGGCCGCTCTCGAGGGCGTCGACGTGCCGCTGGCCGACCTGCGGGCCGGGCAGGTGGACGATCCCGTCGTGCAGGGCTCGCTGCGCGCCTCGGCCGCCCTCGGCGCGATGATGGACACCTGGTCGAGAGCGCCCGGTCAGGTGCTGGCCCGGCTGCACGTGCTGGCCGCGGCCGACCTCGCCGAGCGCGCTGCCCTCGGCCGCCCCGGTGCGCACGCCGGCCCGCGGCTGAGCGGGCTGTTCACCCTGGTCACCGGCGAGAGCGCGGTCCCGGCCGTGGTCCTGGCCGCGGTGGTGCACGGGGAGCTGGCCGCGATCGCCCCGTTCGGCACCGCCGACGGTGTCGTCGCGCGTGCGGCCGCCCGGCTGACGGGCATCACCCGCGGGCTGGACCCCAAGGCCGTGTCGGTGCCCGAGGTCGGCTTCGCCGAGCTCGGCCGCGAGGAGTACGCCCGCGCGCTGGCCGGCTATGCCTCCGGGCAGCCCGACGGCGTGGCCGCGTGGCTGGTGCACTGCTGCCGCGCCACCGAGCACGGGGCGCTCGAGGGACTGGCGATCGCCGAGGCGCTGCTGCGCGGCTGACCCGTCGCCGGTCAGGCGCCCCGGCGGCGCCAGCGGCCGGGCACCGGAGCCGGTGCCGACGGGGGCGCGGCGACCGCCCGCAGCGCGCGCCGGCGGGCGTACCAGGTCAGGCCGACGACGGCGGCGCCCACGCTCACGGCCGCGCCGGTCATGACCGGTGCGGACGGGACCGGGAAGCGCGAGCGCATGGTCACCGGCCAGGTGAACTCCAGCACCGGCCAGCCGTGCTCGGTCGCGGCCCTGCGCAGCGCGCGGTCGGGGTTGACCGCCGTCGGGTGCCCGACCGCCTGCAGCATCGGCAGGTCGGTGACCGAGTCGCTGTAGGCGTAGCAGTCGGCCAGGTCGTAGCCGCTCTCGGCGGCCACCTCCCGGATCGCGACGGCCTTGTTCTCCCCGTAGGCGTAGAAGTCGATCTCGCCGGTGTAGCGGCCGTCGACGGTGACCATGCGG
Organism: Geodermatophilus sp. SYSU D01176; assembly: GCF_054050015.1. Taxonomy (NCBI): domain Bacteria; kingdom Bacillati; phylum Actinomycetota; class Actinomycetes; order Geodermatophilales; family Geodermatophilaceae; genus Geodermatophilus; species Geodermatophilus sp. SYSU D01176. Next base: position 92,556 of record NZ_JBJGYN010000003.1, read on the forward strand.
GTGGCCAGCACCCGGTCGACGCCGAGCATCTCGCCGATCGGCTCCACCATCTCCGCGCCGCTGCTGGACACGATGACGATCTCCCGGCCGGTCGCCCGGTGCTCCTCCATCAGGTCGGCCGCCTCGGCGTAGACCATCGGCTCGACGATGTCGTGCAGCGTCTCGCGCACGATCTCGTGCACCGTGGTGACGTCCCACCCGGTGCACATCTCGGTGATCTGCGCCCGCATGCGCTCCATCTGCTGCGCGTCGGCGCCGGCGAGGGAGAAGACGAACTGCGCGTAGGCGCCCTTGAGCACGGCGCGCCGGTTGATCAGCCCGCCCTGGAAGAACGGACGCCCGAAGGCCAGGGTGCTGGACTTGGCGATGACCGTCTTGTCCAGGTCGAAGAACGCCGCTGCGCGGGGCACGGTTCACGACTGTAAGTGAGCGGTACGACTGTGACGGAGCGCACTGCGCCGTCCACACCCGATGGGGTCATCCACAGATCCCGGGAGCCCCTCGCGGCGCGTCCACCTCCCGCGCTGGGCTGGCCCGCGTGTCCGCCCTCCGGTCCCTGCCCGCCCGCCCGCTCGTCGCCAGTGCCGACGAGGACCTGCTCGACGACCTGCTCCGACTGCTCGCCGCCGCCGGCGCCGAGGCGGAGGTCGCCACCGGTGGCCCGGCCCTGCGCCGCGCCCACCGGGAGGCGCCCCTGGTGCTGCTGGGTGCAGACGTCCTGGCCTCCGCGCCGGTCCGGGGGCTGCCCCGCCGATCCGGCGTGGTCGTCGTCGCGCCGGGGGAACCGCCCGCACCGGTCTGGGCGGCCGCGGTCGAGCAGGGCGCCGAGCGGGTCGCGGTGCTGCCCGCAGATGAGGGCTGGCTGGTGTCCCGGGTGGCCTCGGCGCTGCGCCGCCCGGTCGACCGTGGCCGGCTCGTCGTGGTGGGCGGCAGCTGCGGCGGCGCCGGGGTGAGCACCCTGGCGGCGGCACTGGCGCTGCGTGCCGCGCCGGACGGCGACGGCGTCCTGCTGGTCGACACCGACGGGTGGGGCGGGGGTCTGGACCTGCTGCTCGGGGCCGAGCGTGAGGAGGGTCTGCGGTGGCCGGACCTGGCGGGGGTGCGCGGCCGGGTGGCCGGCGACGCGCTCATGGCCGCGCTGCCCGAGGTCGGGGGCGTCGCGGTGCTCGCCGCCTCGCGCGCCGCGCCGGGCGAGGTCCCGGCGGAGGCACTGACCACCGTCGTCGAGGCGGCGCGCGCGGGCGGCTGGCCGGTGGTCGTCGACCTGCCCCGCACCGCCGGTGCTGAGGCGGCCGCCGCCGTGCTGGCCGAGGCCGATCTCGCCGTGCTCGTCGTCCCCGCCCGGCTCCGTGCGGCGTCGGCGGCCCGCCTGCTCGTCGAGCCCTCCGGGGACGGCCGGCCGGCGCCGTGGACCCCGGCCCAGGTGGTGGTGCGCCCGGTGCCCGGCGGGTTGTCCGTCGACGAGGTCGCCGACGTCGTCGGCCGGCCGGTGCTCGGGGAGCTGGGCACCGACCGCAGCGCGCCGACGCGGGGCGAGCAGGGCCGGCCGCCGCAGGTGGGTGCCCGGTCGCCGCTGGGTGCGCTGTCCCGCCGGCTGCTCGCCGAGCTGGACCGGGTGGCCGGGGCGGCGGCGTGAGTGGAGCGCTGCTCGACCGGGTCCGTGCGCGCCTGGTGCTCGAGCCCGGGGTGCCGACGCGGGCCGTCGTCGCCGCCCTGGTGCGCGAGGAGTCCGGTGGCCTGCTCGGCGACGACGACGTCCTGCGGGCGGTCCGCGAGGCCGTCGACGAACTGGCCGGCGCGGGCCCGCTGGAGCCGTTGCTGCGCGAGCCCGGGGTGAGCGACGTGCTGGTCAACGGACCGGACCAGGTCTGGGTCGACCGCGGCAGCGGGCTGGAGCGGACGCCGGTGGGGTTCCCCGACGAGGACGCGGTGCGCCGCCTCGCCGTGCGCCTCGCCGCGGCGGCGGGACGGCGGCTCGACGACGCCGCGCCCTGGGTGGACGTCGGGCTGCCCGACGGCACCCGGCTGCACGCGGTGCTGCCGCCGGTCTCGGGGAGCGGCACCTGCCTGTCGCTGCGGGTGCTGCGCCGGGCCTCGCTGTCCTTCGCCGACCTGGCCGCGCGCGGGGCCTTCCCCGGCGCGTCGGGTGAGCTGCTGCGGGCGCTGGTCGCCGGGCGGCTGGCCTTCCTCGTCACCGGCGGCACCGGCTCGGGCAAGACGACGCTGCTGTCCGCCCTGCTCGGGCTCGTGCCCGCCGGCGAGCGGCTGGTGCTGTGCGAGGACGCCCCGGAGCTGGTGCCCGCGCACCCGCACGTCGTCCGGCTGACCACCCGACCGCCGAACGTCGAGGGCGTCGGCGAGGTGACCCTGCGCGACCTGGTCCGCCAGGCGCTGCGGATGCGGCCCGACCGTCTCGCGGTGGGGGAGGTGCGCGGCGCGGAGGTCACCGAGCTGCTCACCGCGCTGAACACCGGGCACGACGGGGGTGTGAGCACCCTGCACGCCAACCGGCCGGCCGAGGTCCCCGCGCGGCTGGAGGCGCTCGCCGTGACCGCGGGCCTGGACCGGCCGGCCGTGCACAGCCAGGCGGCCGCGGCGCTGTCCGCCGTCGTGCACCTGCGCCGGACGCCGTCCGGACGGCGGGTCGAGGAGGTCGGCGTGGTGCGTCGGGCCGGGGACCTCGTCGTGGTCGAGTCCGGCTGGCGGGCCGACGGCGGCCCCTGTCCGGGCGCGCCGCGGCTGGCGGAGCTGCTGCCGGCGGGGTGGGGATGACCGGCGGCCTGGTGCTCCTCGCCGCCGCGCTGCTGCTGTGGCCGGGGCCCGCGGCCCGTCGCAGGGAGCGGTGCCGATCGGTGGCCCGGCGGACGGTCGCCGGCCCCCTCCCGGTCGCCGGGCTCCCGCTGCCGGCCGTCGCCGCAGCCGGCGCCGGCGCGGTCGGCGCGCTGCTCAGCACCCCGCTGGTCGCGGCCCTCGCCGGCGTCTGCGCGGCGCTGGCCGCCCGTGCCGAGCTGCGCCGGCGCGCGGCCACCCGCGAGGGGGCCGGGCTGGCCGCGCTGGGCGAGGCGCTGACCGCCCTGGGCGCGGAGCTGCGCTCCGGTCGCTCGCTGGACGAGGCCACCCGTGCCGCGGTCGCCGTCTGCGCGGACGACGAGAGCGGCCGCGCGCTGACCCGGGCGGTGCGGTCCCCGGAGGACGGCGGCGCCGAGCCCGACGGCGAGCTCGGCGTGGCGTTGGGCCGGGTGGCCGCGGCCGCCCGGTTGAGCGCCCGGACCGGCTGCTCCCTGGCTGCCGTCGTCGGTGCGGTGGAGGACGACCTGCGGGCGCGGTCCCGGCAGCGGCTGGAGCTGCGGTCGGCCACCGCCGGGTCGCAGGCCAGTGCGGCGCTGCTGGCCGGGCTGCCGGTCCTGGGGCTGGTCATGGGCGCCGGGGTGGGTGCCGACCCGTGGCGGGTGCTGACGACCACCGTCCCCGGTCAGGCGCTGCTCGTGGCCGGGGTCGCGCTCGAGGTCGCCGGGCTGGCCTGGTCGGCGCGACTGGTCCGCCGGGCGGTGCGGTGAGCGGCGCGGTGGTCGCGCTCCTGCTCGCGGCGGCGCTGGCGTCCTGGCCGGTGCGGTCGCCGGTCGCCGTCCGGGCCCGGTGGCTGGCCGGCCGCACCGGGACGTCGCAACCGCCGGCGGGGCCCGGGGCCGACGACCCCCGCCGGCGCCGCCTCCTGGCCGGTGCGGCGGGAGTGGCCGCCGGGCTGCTGGTCGGCGGCGTTCCCGGGGTCGCGGTGGCCGGGCTCGTCGCGGTCGGGGGGGAGCGGCTGCTGCGCCGCGGCGGCAGGGACGACGCGCGGGTCGGTCCGGCACCCGGGGCGGACCTGCCGGTCGGCTGCGACCTGCTCGCGGTCTGCCTGGAGGCGGGCCTGCCCGTGGGGGGCGCGCTCGCCGCGGTGGCCACCGCCCTGCCCGGCCCGCTCGGCCCGGAGCTGGCCACGGTGGCCGGCCTGTACCGGCTGGGCGCGGCGCCGCGGCGGGCCTGGGCCGAGGTGCCCGCGGAGCTGGCCGCGCTGGGCCGGGTCCTGGTGCGGGCCGGGGAGTCCGGCTCGACGGTCGTGCCGGCGCTGCGGTCGCTGGCGGCCGACGCCCGCGCCGAGCAGCGCAGCCGGGCCGACGCCGCCGTCCGGCGTGCGGGCGTGTGGGTGCTGGCGCCGCTCGGGGCCTGCTTCCTGCCGGCCTTCCTCTGCCTGGGCGTGGTGCCGCTGGTGCTCGGCATCGCGGCCGACGTCTTCGGCTGACCCCGCGCCCCCAGTCCACAGCCGGCCGCGGTGTCCACAGATCCCCGTCGTCCCTGTGCCCGGCCCCCGGCGCCCGCGAGGGTCGGGAATGACGGCCCCGGAGGCGGGCCCGACACCGAGGAGGCACCGTGACCGCACCCTGCGAGACCCGATCCGCCGAGGAGCCCGGGAACGTCCCGCCGGCCGACGAGAGGGAGCAGCACGGCCTCCGGGCCCGCTGGGCCCGCCTCTGGGCGGCCGGCGAGGCCGGGATGAGCACGGCCGAGTACGCGGTCGGGACGGTGGCGGCCTGCGCCTTCGCCGCCGTCCTCTACCGGGTGGTCACCGGGGGCTCGGTCGTCGACGGGCTCAGCGCCCTGGTCGCCGACGCGCTCGCCACGCTGTCCTGATGCGGCCGCGCGGCCGGCTCCGCGGGAACGCGGGCATGGTGACGGCCGAGACGGCCGTCGTCCTGCCCGTCCTGCTCCTCGTGCTCGCCGGCGCGGTCGCCGCGGTGACCGTCGTCGGCGCGCAGCTGCGTTGCGTCGACGCTGCCCGCGAGGGGGCGAGAGCGGCCGCGCGGGGGGAGGACACCGCCCTGGTCACCGCCCTCGCCGGCCGGGCCGCACCCGACGGGGCGGGGACCACGGTGGCCGTCGACGGGGCCGCCGTCACCGTCACGGTGACGGCGGAGGTGGCCCCGCTGGGTCCGGTCCCGCTGCGGGTGCCGGTGTCGGCATCCGCGGTGGCCCAGCGGGAGCCGGGCACCGCGGAGGCCGGGGGGTGAGCGCGGGGTCCCGGCTGGCGGGGGAGCGGGGGTCGGCCACGGTCTGGGTGGTCGCCCTGTCCGGTGTCCTGGCCGCGATCGGGGTGGCGGCGGTGCTCGTCGGGGCTGCGGTGGTGGGCCGGCACCGGGCCACCACCGCAGCCGACCTCGCCGCCCTGGCCGCGGCCGAGCACGCCGTCCGCGGGAACCCCGGGGCGTGCGCCGCGGCGGGGGACGTGGCCGGCGCCAACGGTGCCCGGCTGACCGGCTGCACGGTCGGCGGCGGGGCGGTGGTCGAGGTGACCGTCGCGGTCCCCGTCCGGCTCGGCCCGCTGGGTGCCGGCGAGGCCGTCGCCCGGGCCCGGGCCGGCCCGGTGCCGCCCGGGACCTCCCCTACCCAGGCGCCGGCGGAGCGGGCGACAGGTGCTCGTGGACCACCACCCACCGCCCCGACGGCGCGCGGTGGAAGACGATCGACTCCCGTTCGCGCAGCACCTCCTGCCCGGCCCGGGTGGAGACCGTGGTGTGCACGTCGTGGGTCAGCACCGCGGCGTTCCCGAGCACCTGGACCCGGGTGCCGGAGGTCTGGCAGCCGAGCACCGGAAGTCGTCGTCCCGGACCCACGCCTCCCACTCCCGCCGGTACTCCGCACGCGAGGACAGCAGCCGGTCGGTGGTGTGGAAGAGGAAGGTGGCGTCCTCGCCGAAGCAGGCCGGGTACTCCCCGCGGTCGTTGCGGCCGAAGGCGGCCACGAGGACGGCGGCCGCCTGCCGCACCTCGTCAGCGGCGCCGGTGCGTGGGGTCACCGGTCGGCCGGCTCCACGGACGGCTGCAGCGGAGACCGGCGGCCCACGCGGTGAACGGAGGCTCGCGGGTCGTCCGTCACCGGCGGCATCGCGGACTCCCGCGCCGGGACCAGCCGGGGGCCGGCGGGGCCGAAGACGTACCGGGGCTCGGGGAAGGCGAACAGCAGCGGCAGGTAGACGACCGCCGCCAGGTCGAGGGACATGGGCAGGCTGATGTCCACCCCGCCCGTGGCGTTCCGGAACGGCCCCTCGATGAGCGGCGGGTAGTTGGCGAACAGCAGGCCGACGACCGCCGACGGGATCCAGGCGGCCATGTCGCGCCAGTTGACCCCGTCGCTGAACCAGTAGCGCCCGCCGACCCGGCCCTGGTTGAAGACCTGCACGTCCTCGGTCGAGTAGGACCCGCGCCGCACCCAGTAGCCGGTCATCATGAACACCATCCAGGGGGTGTGCAGATGACGATGGCGCCGATGAAGGCGTTCACGCTGGCCAGCAGGTCGGAGACCAGCCGCCCCACGAGGATGAAGACCAACGCCAGCGTCCCGACGACCAGCGATGCCTGGACCCGGTTGAAGCGCGGGAACACCGAGGAGGAGTCCAGCCCGGTCCCGTAGGGGGAGGTCACGCCGGTCGACGGGTCGGCGGTACCGCCGGCGAGGCCCGGCGTCGGACGCACCTCGGCCGACTCCCGTGCGCCCCCACCCGCACCGTGACCGAGGAGGAGGCCAGGTGACCGGCTCCGCAGCCCAGCCCGTCCGCGAGGTGGTCGACCTCTCGCACCCGTTGGACGACGACACCCCGGTGTACCCCGGCGACCCGGTCGCCCGGTTCACGCCCGCAGCCACGGTCGCGGTCGACGGCTACAACGTCCTGCACGTGCGGATGGGCTCCCAGACCGGGACGCACGTCGACGCGCCGTACCACTTCCTCGAGGACGGCGCCCGCGTCGACGAGCTCCCCCTCGAGTACTTCCTCGGGCCGGCCGTCGTCGCCGACGTGCGGGGCAAGGCACCGCACGGGCGGATCGAGTGGGCCGACCTCGCGCCCTGGGCCGCCGAGCTGGGTCCCGGCCGCATCCTCCTGCTGCGCACCGGGTGGGACGCGCACTGGGGGACCGACGCCTACTTCGACCACCCGTACCTGACCGGTGACGCCGCCGCGCGCGTGGTGGCCGCCGGTGTCCGCACCATCGGGGTGGACGCGCTCAGCCTCGACGAGACTGTCGTCGGAGGCGCACCCGCGGACGGGTTCGCCGCCCATCTCGAGGTGCTCGGCGCCGGAGGCGTCATCGTCGAGAACCTGCGCGACCTGGGCGCGGTCCCGGATCCCGATCCGGTGGTCAGCGTCCTGCCGCTGCGGCTGGCCGGCGCCGACGGCGCCCCGGTGCGGGCGGTGGCGTTCCGGATGGGGCGGTGAGGCCGTTCAGGGGCGCAGCTGCCCGCCCCGCCCCAGCGTGAGCAGCTGCCCGACGACCGGCCCGGCCGCGTCGCCACACAGGTAGGACACCGCGGCGGCGACAACCCCGGGGGACGGCGGGTCGCGGGGTCCGAGACGAGCTCGTTGACCGTGACGGCGTCCGGGGCCGAGGTCCCGGGCGAGGGTCTTGGTCAGCGCGACGACCGCGCCCTGCACCGCGGCGGCGGCCGTGGACCGTGGACGGTCGGCCGTCGTCCACCCGCTACCCAGGAACGCCAGCCGCCCGGCTCCGGAGCGCCGCAGGGCCGGCGTGGCCATGCGGGCGAGCCGGAAGGCGGGCGTGAGGCAGGCCATCACGTCGGCGTACCACCCCGCCGGATCCGCGCCGGGGAACGGCGCCGGGGCGGCTGCCCGACGGCGCAGACCAGGGTGTGCAGCACGCCTGACGCAGCGGCGTCGGCGACGGCGCCGTCCGGGTCGGCCGTGGGCGGGACGACGGTGACGCGCAGGCCGTCGGCGGTCAGCCGCCGGACGACGGAGTCGGTAACCGCGGCGTCGTCGCAGCGGACGAGGGCGCTCCGGCCGGCCATCAGATCGTCGCCCCTGCGTTCGGTGAGAGGACCTGCTCGGTGACCGCCGTCCCCGCCTCGAGCAGGAAGACCGCAGCCGCCGCTGGACCGGCGGCGTCGCCAGGAAGTCCGCGGACCGCCACGGGGAGGTCTCCTCGAGCACGGGCGTGTCCGCTGCCCCGGGCGCGACCGTGTTCACGGTGACCCCCGTGCCGTCGAGCTCGGTGGCCAGCGCCCGCGTGAGCCCGACGATCCCACCCTTGCTCGCGGCGTGGTGCGCGTCGCCCTGGCTGCCGCCCACCCCCAGGTCCGAGGAGACGGTGACGACGCCGCCCCGGCCGCGGGCCACCATCCGGGGGACGACGGCGGCGCAGGTGGTCGAGGTCTCGGAGAGGTTGACCGCCATCATCCGCTGCCAGCGCGCGTCGTCGATCTCCGCGACGGGCAGGATCTCGTACACGCCGGCCGCGGTGACCAGGGCTGTCACCGCGCCCGGCTCGCGCTCCACCCGGTCGACCGCGGCTCCACCGCGGCCGGCCCGGTCACGTCGACCTCGGCGGCCAGTCTGCCCGCCGGGTGCTCCGCGGCCGGGGCGGGCTCAGAAGACGAGGTCGTCCTCGCCCGCCCGGGCGCCGTCGTCGTCCTCCGCCTCGTCCTCGGCGGGATCGTCGGGAGCGCTCCCTCCGGCCGCCTCCGCGGCGGCCAGCTCGTCGAGGACGATGTCGAGCACCCGCACCGCGCCGGCCTTGTCCAGCGGCTCGTTGCCGTTGCCGCACTTCGGTGACTGCACGCAGGAGGGGCACCCGCTCTCGCACTCGCAGCTGGCCACCGTCGCCCGGGTCGCCTGCAGCCAGCGCCGCAGCACGGCGAACCCGCGCTCGGCGAAGCCCGCACCACCCGGGTGCCCGTCGTAGACGACGATCGTGGCCGCGCCGGTGTCGGGGTGCAGGGCGGTGGAGACCCCGCCGAGGTCCCACCGGTCGCAGGTGGCCAGGAGCGGCAGGATGCCGATCGCGGCGTGCTCGGCCGCGTGCAGGGAACCGGGCAGTTCGGCGTCGTCGACCTCGGCCCGGCCCACAGCCCGCTCGTCGAGGGTCAGCCACACCGCGCGGGTGCGCAGCTGGCGGGCCGGCAGGTCCAGCGGGAACTCGGCCAGCACCTCGCCGGTCCCCAGCCGGCGCCGCTGGTAGGCCACCACCTGGTTGGTGACGTCGACGATGCCGGTGTGCGCGGTGACCGTCCCCAGCGACCGCGACCGGTCGGTGGCGACGATCGCGAGGTCGGTGACGTCGCGCGCCACCGTCGTCCACTCCGGACTCTCGGCGTGCACGACCGCCACGGCCTCCTCGACATCGAACTCGTCGACGACGTAGGTCTCGCCGCGGTGCACGTAGACCGCGCCGGTGTGCACGGTCGCGTGGGCGGCATCGCCGTCCACGGTGCCCAGCAGCCGCCCGGTGTCGCCCTCGATGATCGTCACCGGCGCCAGCCCGCTGCCCCGGATGTCGACGTCCGGACGGCCCCGCCCGGCCCAGTACCAGCCGGTCGGACGGCGGCGCAGTGCCCCCTGGGCGACCAGGTCCTCGACCAGGGCCTCGGCCGCCGGACCGCCGAAGTCGGCCAGGTCCCCCGGCACCAGGGGCAGTTCGGCCGCCGCGCAGCACAGCTGCGGCCCGAGCACGTAGGGGTTGGTGGGATCGGTGACCGTGGCCTCCACCGGCCGGCCGAACACGGCGCGCGGGTGGTGGGCCAGGTAGTGGTCCAGCGGGTCGTCGCGCGCCACGAAGACCACCAGCGACTCCCGCTGCGCGCGCCCCGCCCGGCCGGCCTGCTGCCACAGCGAGGCCAGCGTCCCGGGGTAGCCGGCCAGCACCACGGCGTCCAGGCCGGCGATGTCGATGCCCAGCTCCAGGGCGTTCGTGGTGGCCACCCCGAGCAGGTCGCCGGCCGACAGCGCCCGCTCGAGCTCCCGCCGCTCCTCCGGCAGGTAGCCGCCGCGGTAGGAGTCCACCCGGCGGGCCAGGTCCGCGCGGCCCCGGTCGCGCAGCACCGAGCGGGCCTGCTCGGCCACCGACTCCGCGCTGCGCCGCGACCGGACGAACGCCAGCGTGCGGGCGCCGCGCTCGACGAGGTCGGCCAGCAGGGTCGCGGCGTCCGCGGCCGCCGAGCGGCGCAGCGGGGCGCCGTGCTCGCCGGTCCGCTCGGTCAGCGGCGGCTCCCACAGCGCGAAGGTCACCCCCGGGCGGGGTGAGCCGTCCTCGGTCACGGCGACGACGGGCGCGCCGACGAGGCGGGCCGCCGCGGCGGCCGGCTCGGCCACCGTCGCCGAGGCCAGGAGGAACACCGGATCGGCGCCGTAGCGGCGGCAGATCCGCCGCAACCGGCGCAGCACGTGGCCCACGTGGGAGCCGAACACGCCGCGGTAGGCATGGCACTCGTCGACCACGACGTAGGCCAGCCGGCGCAGGGTGCTCGACCACTTCTGGTGGGCTGGCAGCACGCCGCGGTGCAGCATGTCGGGGTTGGTGACGATCCAGCGCGAGTGCCGCCGGACCCACTCCCGCTCCTCCATCGGGGTGTCGCCGTCGTAGGCGGCCGGGCGCACCGACGGATCGGCGAGCTGCGCCACCGACGCCAGCTGGTCGCGGGCCAGGGCCTTGGTCGGCGCCAGGTACAGGACGCACGCGCGGGGGTCCTCGGCGAGCCGGGTCAGCGCCGGCACCTGGTAGGCCAGCGACTTGCCCGACGCGGTCCCGGTCGCCACGACGACGTGGGACCCGTCGCGTGCCAGCTGCGCGGCCTCGACCTGGTGCCGCCACGGCGCGGACACCCCCTGCGCCTCGAGCCGTCCGCGCAGCTCCGGGCTGACCCACGCGGGCCACGGCAGGGTGCGGCTGTCCCGCACCGACATGCGGTGCACGTGGGTGACCGGCTGCTCCTCCTCCGGTGTCCCGGAGAGGACGGCGGCCAGCAGGTCGGCCCCCGGCAGCGGCGCGCCGACGGGGGAGGGGGACCCACCCTGGGGAAGAGGGTCCGAGCCGGGGGGAGCCGGCCGGACCGGGTTGAGCGTGGTCACGCTTACTCCTCGCTGGCGCCCGTCGCCCGCGCGCCCACGGGTGCTCTGTCTCTGGGCGACCTCGCGAGCTCGGTCGCCCCACCACTGTCACACCTCCGGGTGACGTCCTGCAGGGGGCGGGCGCGGAAAGACGACCGGCCGCAGGACTATCGGTACAGGGTGTGATTCCCCTTACACTCCGGCGGCACCAGCCGCGCAGGCCTGTGCGTGCTGGCACGTACCTCCGCCGACCGGAGCGTTTGTGCCCCGGTGGCTCCCCGCCCGCTGGGAGGAACACATGCCGGACAGTGCTCTCTCCGGCGGGGACGTCGTCCTCGTGACGATCGTCCTCGCCGTCTCGCTCGCCGCTCTCGCCTTCGCCGCCTACCTGATCCGCGCGGTCATGGCCGCCGACCAGGGCACCCCGACGATGCGTGAGATCGCGCAAGCGGTGCAGGAGGGTGCCGCGGCATACCTGCGCAGACAGTTCCGCACACTCGGCGTCTTCGCCGTGATCGTCTTCCTGCTGCTGCTGGTGCTCCCCGTCGCCGACGGCGGCTGGGGGACCCGCATCGGCCGGGCGCTGTTCTTCCTGGTCGGCGCGCTGTTCTCGGCGGCGGTCGGCTTCATCGGGATGACCCTGGCCACCCGCGGCAACGTGCGGGTGGCCGCCGCCGCGCGCACCGGCGGCTACCGGCCGGCCTTCCGCATCGCGTACCGCACCGGCGGGGTCTGCGGGATGATCACCGTCGGCCTCGGCCTGTTCGGCGCCGCCCTCGCGCTGCTGCTGTTCGACGAGACGGCCCCGGTGGTGCTCGAGGGCTTCGGCTTCGGCGGGGCGCTGCTGGCGATGTTCATGCGCGTCGGTGGCGGCATCTTCACCAAGGCCGCCGACGTCGGCGCCGACCTCGTCGGCAAGGTCGAGGCCGGCATCCCCGAGGACGACCCCCGCAACGCGGCCACCATCGCCGACAACGTGGGCGACAACGTCGGTGACTGCGCAGGCATGGCCGCCGACCTGTTCGAGTCCTACGCGGTCACCCTGGTCGCGGCCCTCATCCTCGGCCAGGTCTTCTTCGGCGCCGTCGGCATGGTCTTCCCGCTCGTCGTCGCCGCGATCGGTGTGATCGCCTCGGTCGTCGGCATCCTGGCCAGCAACCCCGGCAAGGGCGACGCCAGCGGCCTCGCACCGATCAACCGTGGCTTCTTCACCTCGGCCGTCGTGTCCCTGGTGCTGGTGGCCGCGGCCTCCTTCACCGTGCTGCCCGGCGTCGCCGGCGTCCCCGACAGCGTGGTCAGCCCCCAGGTGCTGGGTTTCGTGGCCGTGCTGGTCGGCATCGTCCTCGCCGCCGCCATCCAGCAGCTCACCGGCTACTTCACCGAGACCAGCCGCAAGCCGGTCCAGGACGTCGGGCGCAGCTCGCTGACCGGCCCGGCGACGGTGATCCTCTCCGGCATCTCCCTCGGGCTGGAGTCGGCGGTGTACGCGGCGCTGCTCATCGGTGCCGCGGTCTACGGGGCCTTCCTGATCGGTGGCGGTGCCGCGCTCTACGCGGTCGCCCTGGCCGGCTGCGGTCTGCTGACGACGGCGGGCGTCATCGTCTCGATGGACACCTTCGGCCCGGTGAGCGACAACGCGCAGGGCATCGCGGAGATGTCCGGGGACATCGACGAGGAGGGCGCCCGCGTCCTCACCGACCTCGACGCGGTCGGCAACACGACCAAGGCCATCACCAAGGGCATCGCGATCGCGACCGCCGTCCTCGCCGCCACGGCGCTGTTCGGCTCCTACAACGAGCAGGTGCGCGTGGCGCTCGACGGCGCGGACCTCGGCGAGGCCTTCAGCCTGGTCGACCCGAGCAACGTCGTGGGGGCGGTGCTCGGCGCGGCCGTGGTCTTCCTGTTCTCCGGGCTGGCGATCAGCGCCGTCTCCCGCGCCGCCGGCCGCGTGGTCTTCGAGGTGCGGGAGCAGTTCCGCACCCGGCCCGGGATCATGAACCGCACCGAGCGCCCGGATTACAGCGCCGTCGTCGACATCTGCACCAAGGACTCGCTGCGCGAGCTCGCCACCCCCGGCCTGCTCGCCGTCCTCGCCCCCGTGGCCGTCGGCTTCGGACTGGGCTTCGGTCCGCTCGCGGCCTACCTCGTGGGGGCCATCGCGGCGGGCACCCTGATGGCCGTCTTCCTCGCGAACTCGGGCGGCGCCTGGGACAACGCCAAGAAGATGGTCGAGGACGGCGCGTACGGCGGGAAGGGCAGCGAGGCGCACGCCGCCACCGTCATCGGCGACACCGTGGGCGACCCGTTCAAGGACACGGCGGGCCCGGCGATCAACCCGCTGATCAAGGTGATGAACCTGGTGGCCCTGCTCATCGCGCCGGCCGTGGTGGGGCTGTCGGTGGGCGCGGACCGGAACGACCCCGTCCGCATCGCGATCGCACTGGTCGCCACCGCGGTCGTCGTCGGCGCGGTCGTCGTCTCCAAGCGCCGCTCGGTGGTCGTGGGCGGCGCCTCCGCCGACACCTCGACCTCGCTGAGCACCAGCGTCCCCTGACCGCACGCCTGCAGACCCTCCGGCACGGACGCGCCGCCCGGCGCGTCCGTGCCGTCCTGTGGACGGCGACCGGTGCTGTGGACGCGCGCCCGGAGGAGGACACCCGGTCGTCCTAGCGTCCCGCCGCACCGGTCCCGCCGTGGGCCCGGACAGCAGACGGGAGGTCCTGACGTGTCCGTGACCATCGCCGCGGAGTTCGACGCCATCGACGCACTGGCGGCCGAGCTGACCGGCCTCGCCGCGGTGCTCACCGGGGAAGCGCAGCTGTGCCGGTCCACCGCGGTCTCCCTCGGGACGGCGGTGAGCGGGATCGCCGGTGAGCGGGCCGGCGCCGCGGGATCGGGCTGGGCCGGTGTGCTGGAGCTGCTCGGCCAGCAGACCGGCGCGCTGGCCGCGACCCTGGCCGCGGCGGTCGACTCCTACCGGATGGCCGACGCGACCCTGGCCGACCGGGTGCTCGCCCGGCGTCGTCCCCTGGCCCCCCGGTGAGCGTCCCGACCCTCGCGGAGGTCGCCGGGTGGGACGTCCCGCTGCTGCGCGGAGCGGTCTGGACCCTCGACTCGGTCGCCGGTGCCCTACCCGCCTGGCGGGCCCGCGTCGAGGCCGTCGGCCGGTCCCTGGACGACGCCCGCTGCTGGTACGGGCCCGCCGCCCAGGCTGCCGGTGCCGCGCTCGTGGACGTCTCCACGGTCGCCACGGCGGTGACCACGGCCCTCGGCGAGTCGCTGGAGCACGCGCAGCGCCTGCTCGCCGAGGCCGAGGTGGCGCAGGACCTCGCCGAGCGGGCCCACGCCACGGCGGCAGCGGTCCCGGTCGTGCTCGACGGCGCCGGGAGACTGGTCTCCCTGCCCGTCGCACCCGTCGGGGCCGCGCCGGGCCTGGCCGCCGACCAGACCGCCGCCGCCCTGCAAGCCCAGGAACTCGCCACCGAAGCGCTGCATGCTGCGGCGCGCGCGGGACTCGCCGCAGGTGAGGTGATGGCAGCCCTCGGTCGACTGGGGGTGGGCAGCACTCTCGCGTCCGCGACCTTCGACGACCTGTCCTGGTTGGTGGCCACGGCGACCGCGTCGGTGTCCGTGCCCTGCGCGCCGACAGGCGCAGGCCCGACCGCGGTGGCGGGGTGGTGGGCGACTCTGTCGACGGTCGAGCGGATCGGCGTCATCCGCGCTGACCCGGGTCGGGTGGGCCGGCTCGAAGGACTGCCGGCCTGGGCGCGCGACGAGGCGAACCGATCGTCGCTCGGCCGTGTACTCGCCGACCTCGGAGCGGAGGGACGTGACGTGGCTCAGGCCGTCGCTCGGGAGATCGCGACCCGAGAGGCTGCTGGTGAGGTCGTGCAGCTCTACCAGTTCGAGCCCGAGAACGACGTGGTCGCTCTGGCCACGGGCGATGTGGACGCGGCCGATGCCATCGCCGTGGTGGTGCCCGGGATCTTCACCACGCCGGTCGAGGACATCGACGACCTGACCGGCGACGCCGCCGCGATCGCCGGTGCGGCCGTCGGCGCGGCGCCGGGGACGGCGGTGGCCAGCATCGCCTGGCTGGGTTACCGGCCACCCCAGGCGCTGGGTCCAGCGGCCACTCCGCACGTCGCCAAGGAGGGCGGTAAGGCGCTGGCTGCAGCACTCGACGGGTTGAGCGCCATGCGCGGTCCCGATCCTGCGAGGACCACCGTGGTCGCTCACAGCTACGGCACCGTGGTCACCGATCGAGCAGCGGCGGCGCCAGGCGTGCTGCGTGCGGATGCGGTCGTGCTGGCTGGAAGCCCTGGGCTCGATCGCTCAGGTGAGGCGTTCGAGGTCGACGAGGTCTACGAAGCCACCTCGGCTACGGACTACGTCACCTGGCTCGAGCTCCACGGAGAGCAGACATGGGAGTCCGGTTTCGCCGCCAGGCCGCTGCCGACCGACTGGGACATGGGGCACAACAGCTACTACGACGCCGACCACCCGACGCTGGCCGCCATCGGCGAGGTCGTGGCCGGGGTGCGGGAGCCGGCATGAGCCGCGGGGGAGCGGGAACACGGCGCGACCCCCGCCCCTTGGATCGGGTGACGGCACGCCCACGCTGGGTCGCCACCGGGCTCCCGGTCGGCCCCGTGGCCTACCGTGGCGTCGCCGAGGGCACGCGGGAAGCGACCGCGTCGTCCGGCGCCGGACCTCCGGCGCCTGCACCGAGCACCCCCGACAGGAGCACCGTGGCACCCACGAAGACCACGAACGACGGCAACCGGACCGCTGCTGCGACCGCCGGTGGCACGAGCACGCCTGCCCGCCGCCGGACCGCCGCGAGCGGTGGTGGGCGGCCGCTGGTCATCGTGGAGTCCCCCACCAAGGCCGGGAAGATCGCCGGCTACCTGGGCAACGGTTACGTCGTCGAGGCCAGCGTCGGCCACATCCGCGACCTGCCGCGCAACGCCGCCGACGTGCCGGCCGAGCACAAGGGTGCGTCCTGGGCGCGACTCGGCGTCGACGTCGACAACGCCTTCGAGCCGCTCTACGTGGTCAGCCCCGACCGCAGGCAGCAGGTCAGCCGGCTCAAGCAGCTGGTGAAGGACGCGAGCGAGGTCTACCTCGCGACGGACGAGGACCGGGAGGGCGAGGCCATCGCCTGGCACCTGGTCGACACGCTCAAGCCCCGCGTGCCGGTCCGCCGGATGGTCTTCCACGAGATCACCCCCGAGGCGATCGCCCGCGCCGTGGCCAACCCGCGCGAGCTGGACACCGCGCTGGTCGACGCGCAGGAGACCCGCCGCATCCTCGACCGCCTCTACGGCTACGAGGTCAGCCCCGTGCTGTGGAAGAAGGTCCTGCCCAAGCTGTCGGCCGGCCGCGTCCAGTCGGTGGCCACCCGCATCGTGGTCGAGCGCGAGCGGGAGCGGATGGCGTTCCGGTCGGCCGACTACTGGTCTCTCGAGGGCACCTTCGCGGTCACCGGTCAGCGCGCCGCTGCCGACGAGGGTGAGCCGACGACCCTGCGCGCCCGCCTGGTCAGCGTCGACGACAGCCGGGTAGCGACCGGCCGGGACTTCGACCCGGCCACCGGCCGGGTCACCGGCGAGGTGGTGCACCTCGACGAGGCCGGCGCCCGCGGCCTGGCCGCCCGGCTCGAGGGCCGGCAGGTCACCGTCAGCCGGGTCGACGAGAAGCCCTACCGGCGGCGCCCGTACGCGCCCTTCACCACCTCCACGCTGCAGATGGAGGCCGGCCGCAAGCTCGGCTGGCCGTCGGCGCAGGTCATGCGGGTGGCGCAGCGGCTGTACGAGAACGGCCACATCACCTACATGCGGACCGACTCGACGAACCTGTCGAACGAGGCGATCAACGCCGCCCGCACCCAGGCCCGCCAGCTCTACGGCGACGCCTACGTCCCGGCCGAGGCGCGCCGCTACGCAAAGAAGGCCAAGGGTGCGCAGGAGGCGCACGAGGCGATCCGCCCCGCCGGTGACAGCTTCCGCACCCCCGGGCAGCTGGCCGGCCAGCTCGCGCGCGAGGAGTTCCGCCTCTACGAGCTGATCTGGCAGCGCACCATCGCCTCGCAGATGGCCGACGCCGTCGGGCAGAGCGTGAGCATCCGGCTGGCCGGACGCAGCAGCACCGACGAGGCGGTGGAGTTCACCGCCAGCGGCCGCACCATCACCTTCCCCGGGTTCCTGCGCGCCTACGTCGAGTCGCGCGACGAGGGAACCGCCGGCGACGACGACCAGGGCAGCGACGACGCCGAGCGCCGGCTGCCGCGGGTGGAGCGCGGGCAGCAGCTCGACACCCGGGAGCTGGAGGCCAAGGGTCACTCGACCACGCCGCCGTCCCGCTACACCGAGCCGAGCCTGGTCGCCCGGCTGGAGGAGCTCGGCATCGGCCGGCCGTCCACCTACGCCTCGATCATGCAGACGATCCAGGACCGCGGGTACGTGTGGAAGAAGGGCTCCGCGCTGGTGCCCACCTTCGTGGCCTTCGCCGTGGTGAACCTGCTGGAGCAGCACTTCGCCCAGCTCGTCGACTACGACTTCACCGCCTCTCTCGAGAACGAGCTCGACGAGATCGCCGCCGGTGACCTGCGCCGGGTGGACTGGCTCACCGAGTTCTACTTCGGCGGCGAGGGCCGGCACGCCGGCGGGATCGCGGCCTCCGGCGGGCTCAAGACGGTGATCGGCCAGCAGCTGGAGGAGATCGACGCCCGCGGGGTCAACTCGATCCCGCTGCGGGCCACCGGTCCGAACGGGGAGCCGGTCGTCGTCCGGGTGGGGCGCTACGGGCCCTACCTGCAGGTCGACGGCGAGGAGGGGCCGCGCGTCAGCCTCCCCGAGGACCTCGCGCCCGACGAGCTGACCCAGGAGAAGGTCGAGGAGCTGCTCGCCGCGCCGTCCGGCGACCGCGAGCTCGGCACCGACCCGGAGTCCGGGCACCCCGTGGTGGTCAAGGCCGGCCGGTACGGCCCCTACGTCACCACCGTGGTGCCCGAGGGCAGCAAGGACAGCCCGCGGACGGCGAGCCTGTTCTCGTCGATGTCGCCGGAGACGGTGACCCTCGACGACGCGCTCAAGCTGCTGACCCTGCCCCGCACGGTCGGCACGGCGCCGGACGGCGAGGAGATCCAGGCGCTCAACGGCCGCTACGGGCCCTACCTGAAGAAGGGCACCGACTCCCGCTCGCTGGAGTCGGAGGACCGGCTGTTCACCGTCACCCTCGACGAGGCGCTGGCGGTCTTCGCCCAGCCGAAGCAGCGGGGCCGCCGGGCCGCCGCCGCGCCGCTCAAGGAGCTGGGCGCCGACCCGGTCACCCAGGGCACCGTCACCGTCCGCGAGGGCCGGTTCGGCCCGTACGTGACCGACGGGGAGACCAACGCCAGCCTGCGCAAGGGCGACGACGTCGAGAGCATCACCCTCGAGCGCGCCGCCGAACTGCTGGCCGACCGGCGCAACAACCCGAGCACGAGGAAGAAGAAGGCGACGACCAAGAAGGCCGCCGTGAAGAAGACGACGGCCAAGAAGGCCGCTGCCAAGAAGACGACGGCGAAGAAGGCGGCGTCGAGCAGCGACGCCGTCCCCGCGAGCTGACGTCAATATCGGCCGGCGGCCCGGACCCGGACACCTGGCGGCGACGCCGGACGTCGTTCGGCTCCGTCGCCGCCGGTTACGCGGCACACCGGCCGGACTACCCGGCCGACGCCGTGGCCTTCCTGCTGGGGCAGCGCCCGCGGCGCGTGCTCGACCTGGGCGCCGGCACCGGCCTGCTCACCGGCGTCCTGCTGGCGGCCGGGCACGAGGTGGTCGCGGTCGACCCGGCCGAGCCGATGCTCGCCGAGCTGCGTGCCCGGTACCCGCGGGTCACCACGCACGTCGGCGAGGCGGAGGTCCTCCCGCTGCCCGACGGCAGCGTCGACGCCGTCGTCGCGGGCCAGGCCGCGCACTGGTTCGAGCCGGAGCCGGCGGCGGTGCAGATGCGGCGGTGCTGCGTCCCGGCGGCGTGATCGGCCTGGTGTGGAACACCCGCGACGAGGACGTCCCCTGGGTGGCCGCCCTCGGCCGGGCGCTGGCCGGCGAGGCCCGCGGCCACGAGGCGGACCGGGGCGTCGTCGACACCGTCGCCCGCGCGCTGGGCGCCCGGGTCGAGCACCACCGCTCCGGCGTCGTGCAGCGGCTCACCCCCGAGGACGTGGTCGCCGGCATCGCCACCCGCAGCTACGTCGCCACGATGGACGACGCCCGGCGGGAGGCGTTCCCGGGCGGGGTGCGTGCGGTGCTCGACGCCCATCCCGACACCCGTGGCCGGGACGTCGTCGACCTGCCGTACCGCACCGACGCCTACCGGCTGACGCCCGCCTGAGGACCGCCCGGCCGGGGCTGACGGGCCCGGCCGGTGCTCAGGCCAGGTGGCCGACGGCGAACACCCGCCGGAAGGGCAGCACCGTCGTCCCGTCCGGACGGCGCGGGTATGCCGAGCGCAGGGCCGCGGCGTACTCCGCGGTCAGCTCGGCGGCGTCGTCCTCCTCGAGCCGGGCGACCACCGGGCGCAGCACCGTGCTGCGCACCCAGCCGAGCACCGGGTCGTCGCCGCGCAGCACGTGCAGGTACGTCGTCTCCCAGGCCTCCGTGGCCAGCCCCGCGCCGGTGAGGACCTCCAGGTAGCCGGCCGGGTCGAGCACGGCGTCCCCGGCCGGGGCCGCGTCCCCCACGAGCCCGGCCCAGCGCGGCGAGCGGCACAGCCCGGCCAGCAGCGCGTGCGTCGGCGCCCGCCAGTTGCCGGGCACCTGGAGCGCCAGCCAGCCGCCCGGCGCGAGCTGGCCGGCCCACCGGCGGAGCAGGTCGGCGTGCCCGGGCACCCAGTGCAGGACGGCGTTGGTCACCAGCACGTCGACCGGGCCGTCGGGCTGCCACTGCCGCACGTCACTGGCGACGAACCCCACCCGGCCGGGAACGGCGTGCGCGGCCGCGGCCGCCAGCATCTCCGGCGAGGAGTCGACCCCGGTGACCCGCGCGCCCGGCCACCGCTGCGCCAGGGACGCGGTGAGTGCACCCTCGCCGCAGCCGAGGTCCACCACGGTCCGCGGCTCCCGCGCGCCGACGCGGGTCAGCAGGTCGGTGAACGGTCGCGCCCGCTCGTCGCCGAAGCGGAGGTAGCCGGCCGGGTCCCAGGCGGCGGTGCTCGTCACGCGCCGACTCTAGGGCGCGAGCCCGCCCGGGACCGTCGGTCGGGGCCGGTACCGTGGCGGGCGCTCGACCACCCCACCCCGCCGGGAGCCCGCGATCACCGTGTCCGACGACGGCCCGCTCGACCTGTCCGGAGGGGACGCCGGCCGGTCCCGCGGGCTGTTCCTCGCGTTCGAGGGTGGTGAGGGCGCCGGGAAGTCCACCCAGGTCCGGCTGCTGTGCGAGTGGCTGGCCGCGCGGGGGCACCCCGTCCGGGCCACGTTCGAGCCGGGCGGCACCCCGGCAGGTGCTGCCGTCCGGGCGATCGTGCTCGACCGCGCGCACACCGGCCTGTCCCCGCGGGCCGAGGCGCTGCTCTACGCCGCCGACCGCGCCCAGCACGCGCACGCCGTCCTCCGCCCGGCGCTGGCGGCCGGCGAGGTCGTGGTCACCGACCGCTACATCGACAGCTCGCTGGCCTACCAGGGCGCCGGCCGCACCCTGCGTCTCGACGACGTCGCGACCATCTCGCGCTGGGCCACCGAGGGGCTCCGCCCGGACCTCACCGTGCTGCTCGACCTGCCCCCGGAGACCGGGCTGGCCCGCGCCCGGGGTCGCGCGGTCGCCGACCGGCTGGAGTCCGAGTCGCTCGGGTTCCACCAGCGGGTCCAGGACACCTTCCGGGCGCTGGCCGCGGCCGAGCCCGGGCGCTACCTGGTCCTCGACGCCACGCGCCCCGTCGACGAGCTCTCCGCCGACGTCCGCGCCCGGGTCGGCGCGCTGCTGGGGGAGCGGGCATGAGCGGGGTCTGGGACCAGGTGATCGGCCAGCCGGCGGTCGTCGCGGAGCTGCAGGCCGCCGTCGCCGACCCGACCGCGATGACCCACGCCTGGCTGTTCACCGGCCCGCCGGGGTCGGGGCGCTCGGTCGCCGCCCGCGCCTTCGCCGCCGCGCTGCAGTGCCCGGACGGCGGCGACGGCACCTGCCACGCCTGCCGCACGGTGCTCGCCGGCACCCACGCCGACGTGCAGACCGTCGTCCCGGAGGGGCTGTCGATCGGCGTGGCCGAGGTGCGGGAGCTGGTGCGCATCGCCGGGCGGGCGCCGTCCCAGGGGCGCTGGCAGGTCGTGCTGGTGGAGGACGCCGACCGGATGACCGAGCAGGCGTCCAACACGGTGCTCAAGATGCTCGAGGAGCCGCCGTCGCGGACGGTCTTCCTGCTCTGCGCGCCGAGCCTGCACCCCGAGGACGTGCCGGTCACCATCCGCTCCCGGTGCCGCGTCGTCGGCCTGCGCACCCCGCCGGTCGACGCGGTCGCCGACGTGCTGGTCCGCCGGGACGGCGTCGACCCCGCGCTGGCCGCCTGGTCGGCCGCGGCCGCGGCTGGCCACATCGGGCGCGCCCGGCACCTGGCCCGCGACGAAGACGCGCGGATGGCCCGCAAGGCGGTGCTCGACATCCCGCTGTCGCTGGTGTCGCTGGCCTCCTGCCTGAACGCCGCCGACGACCTGGTCGGCGCCGCCAAGGAGGAGTCCGACCGGGCGTCGGCCGAGCTGGACGGCGCGGAGACCGAGGCGGTCAAGCAGAGCCTCGGGATCGGCGCCCGCGGTCCCGGCGTGGCCGCGGCCACCCGCGGGGCCGGGCAGCTGAAGGAGCTCGAGAAGCGGCAGAAGTCGAGGGCCACCCGGCTGGGGCGCGACTCGCTGGACCGGGCGCTGGTCGACCTCGCCGCCCTGTACCGCGACGCCCTGGTGGTCGCCACGAGCGGCGCGGAGGGGGTCACGCTGGCCCACCCCGACCGGCGCTCGGACGCGGAGGAGCTGGCGCGGCGGATCGGCCCCGAGGGGGCGCTGCGGCGCATCGACGCCGTCCTGGACTGCCGGACGGCGCTCGAGCAGAACGTGAAGCCGCAGGTCGCGGTCGAGGCGCTCACCGTGGCACTGCGCCTGCCGTCGTGACCCGGCGGGGCCCGCACTGGAGGAGTGGAGCGGTCACGTAAGCTGACCGGGCACGTCCGCCGCCTTAGCTCAGTCGGTAGAGCATCTCACTCGTAATGAGAAGGTCGTCGGTTCGATTCCGACAGGCGGCTCCACCCCCAGCGGCCCCGTCCACCCGGACGGGGCCGCTGCCGTCTGCGCGGTCCCCACACACGCCGACGGCGGCGCACCGGGGTGGGTGCGCCGCCGTCGGCGTCCGTCGTGCGCTCGGCGGCCGCTCGCTGGCGGGCCAGAGGGATGGGTCAGTGGTGGGGTTCGGCCTCCTCGGCCCGCTGCAGCGAGGCGGTGATCTCCGCCTCCGCCTCGGAGTGGCCGACCCACTCGGCGCCCTCGACCGACTTGCCCGGCTCGAGGTCCTTGTAGGTCTCGAAGAAGTGCTGGATCTCCAGGCGGTCGAACTCCGACACGTCGTGGATGTCGGTCAGGTGCGCCATCCGCGGGTCCGTCGCCGGCACGCAGAGGACCTTGTCGTCCCCTCCGGCCTCGTCGGTCATCCGGAACATGCCAATGGCGCGGCAGGTGATCAGGCACCCGGGGAACGTCGGCTCGTCGAGGATCACCAGGGCGTCCAGCGGGTCGCCGTCCTGTCCCAGGGTGTTCTCGATGTACCCGTAGTCCGCCGGATAGCGGGTGGAGGTGAACAGCATCCGGTCCAAGCGGATGCGTCCGGTGGCGTGGTCCAGCTCGTACTTGTTCCGCTGGCCCTTCGGGATTTCTACCGTCACGTCGAACTGCACGGGACGTAGTGTGGCGGATCGGACCCCGGAGGACCGCCGGAGGTCGTTCCAGGGGGTGGGCACCATCGCGTCGAGCGGGTCGGCGACCGTCACGCCGAAGTACTCCCGGTTCCGGCGCCGGCTCCTCCTCGGGCTCCTCGTGCTGCTCCTCGTCGTGGGTGCCGGCGTCTGGTTCGTGGTCGCCCCGCGGGGGGACGACGCCGCGACGGAGGTCGCCGCCGCCGAGGCCCGCCTGCCCGACGTGGAGCCGGCCGGGCCGGTGCTCGCGGCGCTGTCGTCGGAGGCGCCGGCCCCGGACGCCACCGTGCTCTCCCGCGAGCTGGCGCCGCTGCTCGCCGCCCCCGCCCTGGGGCCGGGGGTCGAGGCGCGGGTGGTCGACGTCGCGTCCGGGGAGGTGCTGCTCGACCAGGACTCCCAGGTCCCCTCCACGCCGGCCTCGACCGCCAAGCTGCTCACCGCCGTCGCGGCGCTCACGACCCTCGGACCCGACGCCACCCTGGAGACCACCGTCGTCGCGGGCTCCACACCCGGCGAGGTGGTGCTCGTCGGCGGGGGCGACCCGACCCTGTCGCGGACGGTCCCGTCACTGACCTACCCCGGTGCGCCCACCGTCGCCGACCTCGCCACCCAGGTGCGCGGCAGCCTTCCGGCGGGCACCGAGGTCAGTCGGGTCGTCGTCGACAACTCGCTGTTCGACGGCCCGCTCACCGCCGCGGGCTGGGGGCCCGGCGACGCGCCGTCCACCTACGCCGCACCGGTCACCGCGACCGCCGTCGACGGCGCCCGGGTGCGCCCCGGCGACCTGCCCCGCAGCGGCGCCCCCGGCACCGACGCCGGCACCGCGCTGGCCGTCGCCCTCGGCGTCCCGGACGCGACGGTCGTGCTGGGCGAGGCGCCGGAGGGCGCCCGGACCCTCGGCGCCGTGCGGTCCGCGCCGGTGGCCCGGCTGGTGGAGCAGGCCCTGGCGCAGTCGGACAACCTGCTGACCGAGTCGCTGGCCCGCCACGTGGCCCTCGCCCG
Source organism: Geodermatophilus sp. SYSU D01176 (assembly GCF_054050015.1). Classification (NCBI taxonomy): domain Bacteria; kingdom Bacillati; phylum Actinomycetota; class Actinomycetes; order Geodermatophilales; family Geodermatophilaceae; genus Geodermatophilus; species Geodermatophilus sp. SYSU D01176. Next base: position 116,362 of record NZ_JBJGYN010000003.1, read on the forward strand.
CGACCTGCCGGCCACCTTCGAGGGCGCCGCCGACGCGGTCACGGGCACGCTGACCGACGCGGGCCTCGACGTCACCGGCCTGTCGCTGTCCGACGGCAGCGGCCTGTCCACCACCGACCGCGTGCCGGTCGCGCTGCTCACCGACCTGCTCACCGGCGCCGCCGACGGCACGCTGGACGGGGTCTCCGCCGTCCTGTCGGGCCTGCCCGTCGCCGGCTACGACGGCACCCTCGCCGAGCGCGGGGACGAGGACCCGGGCACCGCGCCGGGCTCGGTCCGCGCGAAGACCGGCACGCTGCTGGGCGTCCACGGCCTGGCCGGCACCGTGGTCACCGCCGAGGGCCGCCTGCTGGTCTTCGCCGTCCTCGCCGACGGCGCGCCCGCCAACGGGGCGGCCGCCGAGGACGCGCTGGACGACGTCGCCTCCGCGCTGGCCGCCTGCGGCTGCAGGTGACGCCCTGGAACGGCCACCCTCCAGGGTCCCCCGCCGAGCCTGCGAGTGGCGGGGGGCAGGCGGTCCTTCGAGTACCGTGAGGCCGGTGAGCAGCTCCGCACGGATGGTCGACTGGGACCTCGCCGGACGCACCGCCCGACGTCTCGTGGGCCCGGGCCCGCAGACCACGCGCGAGGAGGCGGCCGCCGTCGTCCGCGAGCTGCACGAGGCCGCCGCCACCGCCGTCGCGCACGTCGAGGGCCTCACCGGGCTGACGCCCGTGCCGGGTGGCCCGGCGCCGGAGGTCGCGGTCGTGGACCGGCCCGGCTGGGTGGACGCCAACACGCAGGGGATGTCGGCGCTGCTGGACCCGCTGGTCGACGCCCTGGCCGCCCGGCAGGAGTCCCGGCCCGGCCCGCTGGCCACCGCCATCGGCTCCCGGGTCACCGGCGCACAGGCCGGCGGCGTGCTGGCCTTCCTGTCCTCCCGCGTCCTCGGCCAGTACGAGGTGTTCGGCACCGGCGGCCGGCTGCTGCTGGTCGCGCCGAACATCGTCGACGCCGAGCGCCGGCTGGGCGTGGACCCCAGCGACTTCCGCCTCTGGGTGTGCCTGCACGAGGTCACCCACCAGCTGCAGTTCACCGCGGTGCCGTGGCTCAAGGACCACCTCGAGGCCCAGATGGCGGAGTTCGTCGAAGCCACCGACCTCGACCCGGACGTGCTGCGCGACCGGCTGGGCGATGTCCTGCGCAGCGTCCTCGACGCCGCCCGCGGGGACAGCGGCGGGGACGACGCCGGGCTCATGGCGCTGATCCAGGACCCCGCGCAGCGTGCCGTCCTCGACCGGGTCACCGCCGTGATGAGCCTGGTGGAGGGGCACGCCGAGTACGTGATGGACGGCGTGGGTCCGGACGTCGTCCCGTCGGTGCGGACGCTGCGCAAGCGGTTCGCCCAGCGTCGCAAGGGCCGCGGGCCGATCGACCGGGTGCTGCGCCGGCTGCTCGGGCTGGAGCAGAAGATGAAGCAGTACGCCGAGGGCAGGGTGTTCGTCGGCGGGGTCGTCGACCTCGTCGGCATGGAGGGCTTCAACCGGGTGTGGGAGGGGCCGGAGAACCTGCCGCGGATCGAGGAGCTCACCGACCCCGCGCGCTGGGTCGAGCGGGTGCACGGACGCCCCGCCATCCCCGCCTGACGCCGGTGACCGGTCCGCCGCGGGCCGTCGCGGTCCTGCGGACCGCCGTGCGGCCCGGTCTGCGGGCGAGCGACCGCCCGGTGCTGGCCGCGTGCAGCGGGGGAGCGGACTCCGTGGCCCTGGCCGCCGCGCTGGCCTTCGAGGCGCGGTCCGCCGGCGTCCCCGTCGGCGGGGTGACCGTCGACCACGGGCTGCAGCCCGGGTCCGCCGAGCGGGCCGAGCGGACGGCGCAGTTGCTGCGTGGGCTCGGCCTGGACCCGGTCCTCGTCCGCCGCGTGGCGGTCGGCGCCGCCGGCGGGCCCGAGGGGGCCGCCCGCGCGGCCCGGTACGCGGCGCTCGCCGCCGCGGCCACCGACCTCGGCGCCCGGGTCGCGCTCGGGCACACCCTCGACGACCAGGCCGAGACCGTGCTCCTGGGCCTCGGCCGCGGCTCGGGGCCGCGCTCGGTCGCCGGCATGGCCCCCGAGCGGACGGCGGACGGCGTCCCGTGGTGGCGGCCGCTGCTCGGCGTCCGCCGGGTCACCACCCGGGAGGCCTGCGCCGACCAGGGGCTGCCGGTGTGGGACGACCCCTGGAACGCCGACCCCGCCTACACCCGCGCCCGGCTGCGCACCGAGGTGCTGCCGCTGATGGAGGAGGTGCTCGGCGGCGGCGTCGCGCCGGCCCTGGCCCGCACCGCCGACCTGCTCCGGGAGGACCTCGACGCCCTCGACGAGCTCGCCGCGGCCGAGCTCGCCCGGCTCGCCGGTGCCGAGCAGCTCCCCACCCACTCCCTGCCGGCCCGCGAGCTCGGCGCGCTGCCCGCGGCGCTGCGCCGGCGGGTGCTCCGCGGGTGGCTGCGCGGCGCCGGCGTCCCGGACCTCCAGGCGGTGCACCTGCGGGCGGTCGAGGCCCTCGTCACCCACTGGCGGGGACAGGGCCGGGTCGACCTACCCGGCGGTTCAGGGGCCCTCCGGACGTCTGGCAGGCTGGTCCTGTCGCCCCCCGAAGCGCGGGGCCGCCGTCCCGAGGACGCACCCCACACCCGCGAGGAGTCCCGCCCGTGAGCGAGCCCGCCAGCGCTCCCGTCGAGCTCGGCAACGACCACGGCTACGGCCCGGACATCGACCACGTGCTGCTCACCGAGGAGCAGATCCAGGACAAGATCGCGGAGCTGGCCGACCAGGTGGCCCGCGACTACGCCGGGCGCGAGGTGCTGCTGGTCGGCGTCCTCAAGGGCGCGGTGCTGTTCATGAGCGACTTCGCGCGGGCCCTGCGGCTGCCCACCCAGATGGAGTTCATGGCCGTCTCCTCCTACGGCTCGGCCACCAGCTCCTCCGGTGTCGTGCGCATCCTCAAGGACCTCGACCGGGACATCAGCGACAGGCACGTGCTCGTCATCGAGGACATCATCGACTCGGGGCTGACCCTGTCCTGGCTGCTGAAGAACCTCGGCGGACGGCGCCCGGCGTCCCTCGAGGTCTGCGCCCTGCTGCGCAAGCCCGACGCGGTGAAGGTCGACGTCCCGGTGCGCTTCGTCGGCTTCGACATCCCGAACGAGTTCGTCGTCGGGTACGGCCTGGACTACGCCGAGCGCTACCGCGACCTGCCCTACATCGCCACGCTCAAGCCCGAGGTGTACCAGTGACACTGCGGTCCTACCGGACCGCACCGCGGCCACGCGCCGTCCCCAGTCGAGCTGAGCCGCTGCCCGTGTCCCGGCCGGGAGGTCCTCCGGACCCCCGCGACCGGTCCACCCCGGCTCCGCGCCGTGCCCGACCAGTCCTGACCCGTCGCCGCGGCAGGAGGCGGTCCGGCAGGACCGCGACGTAGGAGCCCACCCGCCAGGGGGTTGCCAGCCGGGACGCCGCTGCTGCACGGCTGACGCACAGGCGCGCCGGTGTACCGTCGATCCAACGACGCTGCACCGTAGCGCCAGGGTGCCCGCCCGGGCCGCAGGGAGCGTCCCCCGGACGATCAGGAGGGTGGACGGGTTCAGGCCGGAACACCCGGCCGCCCGGCATCGGTGTATGGAACGCAAGAAGATCTTCCGCTCCGTGTGGTTCTGGGTCGTCCTCGTCGTCCTCCTGGCGCTGGCGTTCTCCTCGCTGTTCCGCGGCACCGGCGACCTCCAGGAGGTCAGCACCGCGACCGCCCTCGAGCAGATCGAGAACGGCAACGCCGAACGCGTCACGATCAACGACAAGGAGCAGACGCTCGACCTGGAGCTGGCCAACCCCGTCGAGGGCAGCGACCAGATCACCGCCTCCTTCCCGCTGGGGGCCTCCGACGACGTCTTCGACCTGGTCTCCGGCCTCGGCGAGGGCGAGGGCATCGCCTTCGACACCAACGTCACGCAGGACAGCGTCCTGGTCAGCCTGCTGATCAGCTTCCTGCCGTTCGTGATCCTGCTGCTCCTGCTGTTCTGGCTGTTCAACTCCATGCAGGGCGGTGGCCGCGGGGTCATGGCCTTCGGCAAGTCCAAGGCCAAGGTGGTCAGCAAGGACACCCCGAAGACGACGTTCGCCGACGTCGCCGGCGCCGACGAGGCGATCGAGGAGCTCCACGAGATCAAGGACTTCCTCGCCAACCCGGTCAAGTTCCAGGCCGTCGGCGCGAAGATCCCCAAGGGCGTGCTGCTCTTCGGCCCGCCCGGGACCGGCAAGACGCTGCTGGCCCGCGCCGTCGCCGGTGAGGCCGGGGTGCCGTTCTTCTCCATCTCGGGCTCGGACTTCGTCGAGATGTTCGTCGGCGTCGGCGCCAGCCGCGTCCGTGACCTGTTCGAGCAGGCCAAGCAGAACGCCCCGGCGATCATCTTCGTCGACGAGATCGACGCGGTCGGCCGGCACCGCGGCGCCGGCATGGGCGGCGGGCACGACGAGCGCGAGCAGACGCTCAACCAGATGCTCGTCGAGATGGACGGCTTCGACGTCAAGGGCGGCGTCATCATGATCGCCGCCACCAACCGGCCGGACATCCTCGACCCGGCGCTGCTGCGCCCCGGCCGCTTCGACCGCCAGATCGCCGTCGACCGCCCCGACCTCGAGGGCCGCAAGCGGATCCTCGAGGTGCACGCGAAGGGCAAGCCGCTCGCCCCGGACGTCGACCTGGGGACCGTGGCCCGCCGGACGCCGGGCTTCACCGGCGCCGACCTCGCCAACGTGCTGAACGAGGGCGCGCTGCTCACCGCCCGCACCAACGGCACGGTCATCACCGACGAGGTCCTCGAGGAGGCGATCGACCGGGTCGTCGCCGGCCCCGAGCGCAAGACGCGGGCGATGAGCGAGAAGGAGAAGAAGGTCACCGCCTACCACGAGGGCGGCCACGCCCTGGTGGCGCACGCCCTGCCCAACCTGGACCCGGTGCACAAGGTGACGATCCTGCCGCGCGGCCGCTCGCTCGGGCACACGCTGGTGCTGCCGACCGAGGACAAGTACACCCAGACCCGGTCGGAGATGATCGACACCCTCGCCTACGCCCTCGGCGGCCGGGCGGCCGAGGAGCTCGTCTTCCACGAGCCCACCACCGGCGCCGGCAACGACATCGAGAAGGCGACCGCCATGGCGCGGGCGATGGTCACCCAGTACGGGATGAGCGCCAAGCTGGGCGCGGTGAAGTACGGCAGCAACGAGTCCGAGCCGTTCCTCGGCCGCGACATGGGTACCCGGCCGGACTACTCCGAGGCCGTGGCCGCCGACATCGACGCGGAGATCCGCGCGCTGATCGAGGCCGCGCACGACGAGGCGTGGGAGATCCTGGTCGAGTACCGCGGCGTCCTCGACCAGCTCGTCCTCGAGCTGATGGAGAAGGAGACCCTCTCCAAGGAGGACATGGCCCGCATCTGCGCGCCGGTCACCAAGCGCCCGTCGCTGGCCCCCTACAACGGCTTCGGCAAGCGGACGCCGTCGGACCAGCCGCCGGTGCTGACCCCCGCCGAGCGGGCCGCCCAGAACGGCAACGGCCACATCGGCCACGGCAGCACCGCCGTGGGGGACGTCGGCGCCCCCGCCCAGCGGTGAGCGAGATCCCCGCCGGGGCGGACGACCTGCTGCTGAGCCGGCCGCGGCAGGGGGTCGACCTCGAGCGGGCCGCGGCCGCCGTCCGGGAGCTGCTGCTCGCCGTCGGCGAGGACCCCGACCGCCCGGGGCTGCAGGAGACCCCCGGCCGGGTCGCCCGCGCGTACGCGGAGACGTTCGCGGGGTTGTGGGAGGACCCGGCCGCCGTCCTGGCGACGACCTTCGACGAGGACCACGACGAGATGGTCCTGGTGAAGGACATCCCCATGTACTCGACCTGCGAGCACCACCTGGTGCCCTTCCACGGGGTCGCGCACATCGGCTACATCCCGGGGGAGGACGGGCGGGTCACCGGCCTGTCGAAGCTCGCCCGACTGGTCGAGGTCTACGCGCGCCGGCCGCAGGTGCAGGAGCGGATGACCAGCCAGATCGCCGACGCGCTGGCCGACGTCCTCAAGCCGCGCGGCGTGCTCGTCGTCATCGAGGCCGAGCACCTGTGCATGGCCATGCGCGGCATCCGCAAGCCCGGTTCGTCCACGGTGACCTCCGCCGTGCGCGGCATCTTCCGGGAGAGCCCGGCGACCCGCAGCGAGGCGATGAGCCTCGTCCTGGGCCGGTGAAGCACCCGCTGCCGGACCCGGGACGCTGCGTCGTGATGGGCGTCCTCAACGTCACGCCGGACTCGTTCTCCGACGGCGGCTGCTTCGCCGACGCGGGCGCCGCCGTCGCGCACGGCCTGGCGATGCACGCCGCCGGGGCCGACTACGTCGACGTCGGCGGCGAGTCCACCCGGCCCGGCGCCGACCGGGTGGACTCCGCCGAGGAGTGCCGCCGGGTCGTCCCGGTGGTCCGTGAGCTCTCCGCCGCGGGCGTGCGCACCAGCGTCGACACCACGCGCGCCGAGGTGGCCGAGGCCGCGCTCGAGGCGGGCGCCGTGCTGGTCAACGACGTGAGCGGCGGCCTGGCCGACAAGAACATGACCGAGCTGGTCGCCGAGGCCGGCGTCCCGTGGGTGCTCATGCACTGGCGCGGGCACAGCCGCGAGATGTACGCCGCCGCCCAGTACGGCGACGTGGTCACCGAGGTCTGCGCCGAGCTCACCGCCCGGGTGGAGGACGTCGTCGCCGCGGGCGTCGCCCCCGAGCAGCTGGTCCTCGACCCGGGCCTGGGCTTCGCCAAGCGTGCCGAGCACAACTGGCGGCTGCTCGCGGGTCTGGACCGGATCGTCGGCCTGGGCCTGCCGGTGCTCGTCGGCGCCTCCCGCAAGACCTTCCTCGGCCGCCTGCTCGCCGACCCCGACGGCACGCCGCGCCCGGCCGAGCAGCGCGACGCCGCCACCCTCGCCACCACCGTGCTGGCCGCGGAGGCCGGTGCCTGGGGCGTGCGGGTGCACGACGCCGCAGCCTCGGCCGACGCCGTCCGCACCGTCGCCGCCGTCCGGGCGGCCCGCCGCGAGAGGGAGCGCCGTGGCTGACGCCCCGCCCGACCGCATCGCCGTCCGGGGACTCACCGCGCACGCCCACCACGGCGTCTACGAGGCCGAGCGCAGACTCGGCCAGACCTTCCGCGTCGACGCCGTCCTCGAACTCGACACCGCGCCGGCCGCCGCCGGCGACGACCTCGAGCGCACGGTCAACTACGCCGAGCTGGCCCGCGCGCTGCACAGCGTCCTGACGGGGGAACCGGTCGACCTGCTGGAGACCCTCGCGCAGCGCCTGGCCGACGTCTGCCTCGACGCCCCGCTGGTCGACGCCGTCGAGATCACCGTGCACAAGCCCGAGGCCGACCTCGGCGTCCCCTTCGACGACGTCACGGTCACCATCCGGCGGGAACGGGCATGACCAGGGCGGTCCTGTCGCTGGGTGCCAACCTGGGGGACCGCGCCGCCGCGCTGCGGTCCGCCGTGCAGGCGCTCAAGGACGACGGCGTGCTCGTGGCCCGCTCGACGCTGTACGAGACGCCGCCGTGGGGGCCGGTCGAGCAGCCGCCGTACCTCAATGCGGTCGTCGTGGTTCGCGGCGACCGGGACGCGGCCGGCTGGCTGGCCCGCGCGCACGAGCTGGAGCAGGCCGCGGGCCGCACCCGCGACGTGCGCTGGGGGCCGCGCACCCTCGACGTCGACGTCGTCACGGTCACCGGGGACGACGGCCGGCCGGTCACCTCCGACGACCCCGCGCTCACCCTCCCGCACCCCCGCGCGCACGAGCGGGCGTTCGTGCTCGTGCCGTGGGCCAGCCTCGACCCCACCGCGGTGCTGCCGGGCCGGGGGCGGGTGCGCGACCTGCTGGCCGCGCTGCCGCCGGAGGACGTCGCCGCCGTGGTCCGCTGGGAGCACCTCCATTGACGCCGGTGAACCGGCGGGACCTGCTGGTCCTGGGCGCCGGACTCGCCGTCGCCGCGTGGCTGCTCGTGCGCGCCGGCTACGGGACGCTGCCCGCGCTGCGCTGGTGGCTCCCCGTGCCGCTCGGTGTGCTGGCCGTGGCCGAGGTCCTCGGTGCCCGCACGCTGCGCGCCCGGCTGGCCGCCCAGCGGGACCGCCGTCCCCCGGCCGAGCGCGGCACCGCGCCGGTGCGGCCGGTCGAGCCGATGCTGGTCGCCCGGCTCGCCGTCCTGGCCCAGGCCAGCGCGTACGTCGGTGCGGCGTTCCTGGGCATCTGGGTGGGGCTGCTGCTCTACGTGGCGCCGGCGGTCGGGCGGCTGCAGACGGCCGGGTCCGACACCGTCACCGGGATCGTCGGGGTGGTCTGCTCGGGCGCCCTGGTCGCGGCCGCGCTGTGGCTGGAGTCGATCTGCCGCATCCCGCCGTCCCCGGACGACCAGACACCGCAGGCCGGCCCGGTGGCGTAGTCCCACCAGGGTGGACCGGTCGCGGGCGGCGCCTCAGCGAGGACCGGGGACGGCACCTGGCCGCGGTGTCGGCCGGTGGGCCGACGATGTGATCGATCTCCGCAGCGCAGCGTGCACGGCGGCGGGGGTGAGGACACCGAGGTAGTGGTCGCCGTCGAGCACCGGCACCCACCCGGCGTCGGACTGCAGGATCGCGGCCAGCGCCGTCCGCAGCGACGCCTGAACCGGCACGGCGGCGTCGCTGCCGACGACGGCGGAGGCGACCGTCCCGGCACCGGTGGCCCGGTCGGCGGGCAGCCACCCGGCTGGGCGGCCGGCGTCGTCCAGCACGACCGCCCCGTCGGCGCCGGCGCGGTCGAGCGCGGCCCCGGCGTCCGCCAGCCCGTCGACCGGGCGCAGCACCGGGGGGTGCTCGAGGGCGGCAGGGTCGATCGAGGTGACGGCCAGCCGCTTGAGCCCGCGGTCGGCGCCGACGAAGTCGGCCACCGTCTCGTTGGCCGGCCGGCCGAGCAGCTCGGCGGGCGGGGCGAACTGCTCGACGTGGCCGCCGGTGCTCATCACCGCGATGCGGTCGCCGAGCCGCACCGCCTCCTCGATGTCGTGGGTGACGAAGACGATCGTCTTGCGCACCGTCTCCTGCAGCCGCAGGAACTCCGACTGCAGCCGCTCGCGCACCACCGGGTCGACGGCGGAGAACGGCTCGTCCATCAGCAGGACGCCGGGGTCGGCGGCCAACGCCCGGGCCACGCCGGCCCGCTGGCGCTGCCCGCCGGACAGCTGGGCGGGGTAGCGGTCCCCGTGGACGGAAGGGTCCAGCCCCACCAGCGTCAGCAGCTCCTCGACCCGGTCGCGGATCTCGCGGCGGTCCCAGCCCAGCAGCCGGGGCACGGTGGCGACGTTGGCCCGCACCGTCTGGTGGGGGAAGAGCCCGACGCTCTGGATGACGTAGCCGATGCGCCGGCGCAGCCGGTCGGCGTCGACCCGGGTGACGTCCTCACCGCCGAGCAGGATGCGGCCGGTGGTCGGCTCGATGATCCGGTTGACCATCTTCATCGTCGTCGTCTTGCCGCAGCCCGACGGCCCGACCAGCACCGACAGCTCCCCGGCGGCGAAGGTCAGGTCGAGCCCGGCCACGCCCACGGTGCCGTCGGGGAAGACCTTGCTGATCCCCTCCAGGCGGATCTCGGGGGCGTCGCCGGCCACGGGGTCCGCCGCGCGCACCGACGGGGGAGCGGCAGTAGCGTCCACGCGTGGCCTCCCTGGGAGCGCTGAGCGCGGCGAGGGACCCGGGAGCCCCGGTCCTCGCCGCGGACGAGGCGCCGAACCCCTGGTTCGACCCGTCGTACGTGACCGACAACTGGGACACCATTGTGGGGTACCTGGGTCAGCACGTCAGGCTCACCGTCGGAGCCGTGCTGCTGGGGGCCCTGATAGCCCTGCCGCTGGCGCTGGTCGCCCGCCGCACCCGGCTGCTGGCCGGCCCGGTCCTCGGCCTGAGCTCGGTCGTCTACACGATCCCGTCCCTGGCGATGTTCGGCTTCCTCGCGCCGTTCACCGGGGCGCTCTCGCCGGTCACGGTGCTGATCGGGCTGACGCTGTACACGCTGGTGATCCTGGTGCGGAACTTCCTGGCCGGGCTGCAGGGCGTGCCGGCCGACGTGCGCGAGGCGGCCCGCGGCATGGGCTACGGCCCGGCCCGGCTGTTCCTCCGGGTCGACCTGCCGCTGGCGCTGCCGGCGTTCATGGCCGGTCTGCGGATCGCCACCGTCTCGACCGTCGCGCTGGTGACCGTGGGGGTCATCACCGGCAACGGGGGGCTGGGGCAGTTGATCATCGGGGGGTTCAACTCGAACTTCTACCGGGCCGAGATCGTCACTGGCGCGGTCGGCTGCGTCCTGCTCGCGCTCGCCGCCGACGTGCTGCTGGCCGGGCTGGAGCGGGTGCTCACCCCGTGGACGCGGGCGGCCCGGTGACCGCCTTCGGCGACGCGTTCGTCTACCTCAACGACCCGTTCAACTGGACCCGGTCCGGCGGCATCCTCGACCTGCTGGTCCAGCACCTGCGGGTCTCCGTCCTGGCCGTGCTCCTCGCCGCCGTCCTCGCGATCCCGGCCGGGGTGCTGCTGGGCCGCAGCGGCGGGGGTGCCGGCGCGGTCGTCGTGCTGTCCAACGTCAGCCGGGCAGTGCCCACCCTCGCCCTGCTCACCGTCCTGGCGGTGACCCCGCTGGGCTTCAGCGAGACCGGCACGGTCCTGGCGCTGGCCGCCTTCGCCGTCCCCCCGATGCTCACCAACACCTTCGTCGGCTTCCGGGAGGTCGACCGCGACGTGCGGGAGGCGGCCCGTGCGATGGGGATGAGTTCCCGCCAGTTGCTCGCCCGGGTGGAGTTCCCCCTGGCGCTGCCCCTGGTGACGACCGGCGTCCGGACGGCGGCGGTCCAGGTCGTCGCGACGGCGACCCTGGCCTCCCTGGTCGGCGGGGGGACGCTCGGCCGGATCATCAACCTCGGCTTCGGCCAGCAGGACCACGGCACGATGCTGGCGGGCGCCGTCCTGGTGGCCGCCCTGGCACTGCTCACCGAGCTGCTCCTGGTGCTCGTCTCGGCGGCGGTGACGCCCGGTCCGCGCCGGTGGCCGCTGCGCCCCGGCCGGGCGGTGCGTGCCGGCCGGCCCGAGCCGACGTCGTCCGGCGTGCCGCTGTGAGGCAGGACCCTCTGCCCGACCTTCGCGGCCTCGCACCGCCCGGTCCAGAGGCTCGCCGCAGGCCTCGTCCCGGGTCTCACCCTGAGCCTGCGAAGGGTGGGGGAGGACGAGGTCCTCCCACGGTGCGGAGGACGGGGTCCTGCTGCTGCAGAGGGGCCGTCGCGTAACAACCGGGCAACAGCTGGGCCGGGCACGTGGCCCGATGGGGTGGTCCGGGGTTGCATGACGGGCGCGGGGCTCACCCCGCCAGACACGCGCCGCGGCCCCGGCCGCGCGGGACACAGAAGGCGGGCCACATGCGCAGCCGTGCACGGATCCTCGTCCCCCTGGCCCTCGGTGGGCTGCTGCTCACCGCCTGCGGGGAGTCCGGCTCCTCGGGCACCGGCGGGGCGCAGGCCAGTGGCGGCAGCGCGTCCGGCGACGCCTGCGCTCCCGTGCCCGGCGACCAGCTGGTCGTGCTCGAGGACGACAAGCAGCTGCAGAACGCCGACAACGTCGTCCCGGCGGTCAACATGGCGACCGCGATGGCGAACCCCGCGCTCCTGCCCGCCCTCGACGCCGTGTCGGCGGCCATGACCACCGAGGAGCTCGTCGAGCTCAACGCCGCCGTCGACCTGGAGCGGCGGAGCCCCGAGGACGTCGCGGCCGCGTGGGTCGAGGACAACATCGACGCCGCCGCGCTCGAGCAGGGCAGCGGCCCGGTCGTCGTCGGCGGTGCGAACTTCACCGAGTCGACGATCCTGGCGAACGTCTACGCCGACGTCCTCGGCGCCGCGGGCTTCGACGCCTCGGTGCGCGAGGTCGGCAACCGCGAGCTCTACCTGCCCGCGCTGATCTCCGGCTCGGAGATCCAGGTCTTCCCGGAGTACCTGGCCACGGTGACCGACGAGCTCAACGAGCTGGCCAACGGCCCCACCGAGGACGGTCCGGCCACCGGTGACGTGCAGGAGACGCTGACCGCGCTGCAGCCGCTCGCCGAGCAGGCCGGTCTGGTCTTCGGCGAGCCCTCCGAGGCCGCCGACCAGAACGCCTTCGCCGTCACCCAGGCCTTCGCCGACGAGGTCGGCGTCAGCACCCTGTCGGAACTCGCCGAGGCCTGCGGCGACGGCTCGCTGGTGCTCGGCGGGCCCACGGAGTGCCCGGAGCGGCCGCAGTGCCAGCCGGGCCTGGAGGAGACCTACGGGCTGCAGTTCGACAGCTTCCGCGAGCTGGACGCCGGTGGCCCGCTCACCAAGGCGGCGTTGCAGCAGGGCGAGATCTCGATCGGCCTGGTCTTCAGCTCCGACGGGGCGCTGGCCCAGTGACCCGGGGCGGGGCGGCGGCGTCTCGTCGGTTCGATCCGTGGTCGGGAGCCTCCGCACCGTTACGCTGATCGCCATGCGGGCGGACCGGGACGACGCGTCGGCGCGCCGGTCCGGAGCCGGCGGTCCGGCGTCCCCGGGGCTGCGGACGGCGGGCCTGGCCGCGGGGTTCTGCCTGGCCGTCGGCGCCACCGTCGTCGTCTTCCTGACCGAGGACCCCCAACTGCTGCGGCTGGCCGTCGTCGCCGGGGCCTGGGCGTTCGTGCTCGCCGCGCTCGTCCGGTCCCGGCACGCTCCGGGTGCACCCGTGGCCGTCGGGGCCCTGGCCGCCGCCGACCGTGCCGACCTCGAGCGGGCGGCGGCCGAGCGCGAGGCCGAGCTGCGGCTGGCCCACGAAGGGGAACTGGAGCGCGAGGCCGCGGCCCGCCGCGAGCACGAGCTGCGGGTGGAGAACGACCTGCGGCGCGCCGCCGAGCAGTCGATGCGCGCCGAGCTGGAGGCGCTGCGGACCGAGCTGGCCTCGGTGAGCGCGTTGCGGCGCGAGATGGAGCAGATCGCCGAGCTGCGCCGCGAGGTGGCGGAGGTCGCCGGGCTGCGGAGCGACCTCGCCGGCCTCGCCGAGCTGCGCACCACCCTGGTCGGCCTCGACCTCGCCGTCCTGGCCGAGCTGCGCACCGACGTCGGCCGGCTGCGCAGCGAGCTGACCGAGCAGTCGGCCGGCGAGATGCTGGTGGAGCGGGTCATGCTGCGCACCCAGTCCACCCGGACGGCCCCGGCGGCGTCCGAACCGGCCGTGCCTCACACCGTGGAGGCCGTCGGCTCGGACCGGCCGGCGTCGGAGCTGACCGCCGCGTGGCCCGCGGTCCGGGCCGAGGAGCCGGCCGCCGGCACCCGCCAGGTCCACGAGGTCCGCGTCGAGCCGCGCCGGACGGTCGCGCCGCCCCCGCTCCCGCTGGACTGGCTCGCCGGACGGGCACTGGTCGAGCCGGACGCGGCCGCCGAGGCGCGCCGCACCCGGCACGCGGCCGCCGCCGAGCCGCCCCCGCCGCCGCGGGACCGGTTGGCCGACCGCTCGCTGCTGCCCCCGGCCCCGCCCGCCGCGGACCCCGAGCCGCGCCGGCGCCGCACCGACGACCCGCTCCCCGTCGCCGCGCCCGCCGAGCAGCTGACCGTCGAGCGCCCGGTCGCGCAGCGGGAGCGCCCGCCGGTCCCCGGGCCCACCGCGGCCGCGCCGACGACCGAGGTGCCCGTCCCGGCGGAGCGGGACCCCGGGACGCCGCTGGCGCAGCTGGTCGCCGAGAGCGGGCTCACCCCGCCGTCCGGCGGCCGCCGCCGGCGCCGCTACCGCGAGGAGGGCGAGACCGACGACGTCCTCGCCCGGGTGCTCGGCCGCCCCTGACAGCGGTTCTCGCGTTGGTCGGGGGGAGGCCGACCGGCGAGATCGGCGATCTCGCACGCTTCGCGGCAGGCAACCGTGCGAGACCGCCGATCTCGCCGCTGCGACGGCGCGGACCGTCGACCGATCAGCGCACCGCTGTGAGGGTTCAGGCCGGGCCGCGGGACAGCGCGCCGCCGTCGAGCACCAGCGTCTGCCCGGTGACCCAACCGGCGCCGTCGCCGAGCAGGTAGGCCGCGGCCTCGCCGACGTCCTCCGGCTCGCCGAGCCGGCCCACCGGGTACTGCGCCGCGGCCTCGGCCTCCCGCCCCTCGTAGAGCGCCCCGGCGAAGCGGGTCCTGACCACGGCCGGTGCGACGGCGTTGACCCGCACCGTCGGCCCGAGCTCCACCGCGAGCTGGGTGACCAGGTTGACCAGGGCCGCCTTGCTCACCCCGTAGCCGCCGATCATCGGCGAGGCCTTCAGCCCGGCCACCGAGGCCACGACCAGCACCGAGCCGCCGTGCTCGGCCATCCACGCGCGCCACGCCTCCTGCACCAGGCCCAGCGTGCCGACGACGTTGGTCTCCAGGATCTTGCGGAAGCCGTCCAGCGGCAGGTCGACCAGCGGGCCGTACACGGGGTTGATGCCGACGTTGCCGACCAGCATCTCCAGGCCGCCGAAGGTGTCGACGGCGGTGCGCACGGCCTCGGCCCGGTGCTCGGCGTCCCCCGCGTTGCCGGCGACGCCGACGGCCACCTCCGGGCCGCCCAGCGCGGCCACCGCCTCGGCCAGCGCGTCGGGCTTGCGGCCGGTCAGCACGACCCGCGCGCCCCGCGCCACGAGGCTCTGCGCGATCGCCAGGCCGATGCCCCGGCTCGCGCCGGTGACCAGCGCGGTCCGTCCCTCGAGCGTGCCCACCCGTGTCCTCCCGTCGCGCGTCCGGATCGCCGCCGGACACCGTAGGTGGTGCGGGCGTGGGCGAGCTCGCGAGCCCACCGGTGGCACAGCACCCGGGTCGCGGAGCCGCCGAGTGCCAGCGAGGCGTGGAGTGACCCACCCCACAGCAAGGAGCCGTTGCAGCGGCCGCGAACCGGCCACACACTCGCCTTCGGCGCATTCCCCGCGTGACACACCTGGCCGCAGCGGGGCCCGTGCCGGCACCACCGCAGGACCGCCACACCCGACGGGCTCCACCGGGGGAGTCCGCGACCACCGAGTCCGGTACCCGCGAGGGACTGGAACGAGAGGTGCACCGATGCCTGCTGCCCGCAGGACGCTCCGCGCTGCCGGTCTCATCCCGGCCGACACCGCTCCCGCCCGCCTCCGCGTCGGCATCGTCGGCGCCGGGCGCGTCGGCGCCGTCCTCGGCGCCGCCCTCACCGCCGCCGGCCACGACGTCGTCGCCGCCGCCGGCCTCTCCACCGCCTCCGCCGAACGCGCCGCCCGGCTGCTGCCCGGCGTGCCCCTGCTGCCCACCGACGAGGTCGTGGCCGCCGCCGACCTCGTGGTGCTCGCCGTCCCCGACGACAGCCTGGCCGGCCTCGTCTCAGGACTCGCCGAGACCGGGGTCTGGCGGGCCGGTCAGCTGACCTTCCACACGTCCGGGGCGCACGGCCTGGCCGTCCTCGCCCCCGCCGCGCGGGCCGGCGTCCTGCCGCTGGCCCTGCACCCCGCCATGACCTTCACCGGGGCGCCCGAGGACGCCGACCGCCTCGCCGGCGCCCCGTTCGGCGTCACCAGTGCCCCGGAGCACCGGCCGGTCGCCGAGACCCTGGTCCTGGAGATGGGCGGCGAGCCCTTCTTCGTCGCCGAGGCCGACCGCGGGCTCTACCACGCCGCCCTGGTCACCGGGGCCAACCACCTGGTCACGCTGGTCGCCGAGGCCGCGGACCTGCTGCGCACCGCGGGCGTCGCCGAGCCGGGCCGCGTGCTCGCGCCGCTGCTCACCGCCGCCCTCGAGAACGGCCTGCGCCGCGGCGACCGCGGGCTCACCGGCCCGGTCAGCCGCGGGGACGTCGGCACCGTCCAGCAGCACCTGGACACCCTCACCGAGCGCGCTCCGGACGCGGTCGCGGCCTACGTCGCGCTGGCCCGGCGCACCACCGAGCGGGCGCTGGCGACCGGCCGGCTCAAGCGGCACGAGGGCGCCCCGCTGGTGGAGCTGCTGGGCGGCCGCGTTCCGGGTTCCCTCGCGAGCGAGCGAGCGGAGCGGTGACCGTGGTCCTGCTACCCGCCGGCTCCCGGTGAGCAGCTCCCGCCCGGCGGTGGCCGAGACCGTCGCCGAGCTGCGGGAGCTGGTCTCCGGCCTGCCCGGCCCGGTGGCGCTGGTGCCCACGATGGGGGCGCTGCACGAGGGGCACCGCACCCTCGTCCGCGCCGCCCGCGAGCGGGCCGGCAGCGTCGTCGTCTCCGTCTTCGTCAACCCCACCCAGTTCGGTCCCGGCGAGGACTTCGACCGCTATCCGCGCACCTGGGACACCGACCTCGCGGCGCTCGCCGAGGAGCGGGCCGACGTCGTCTTCCACCCGCCGGTCGAGGAGGTCTACCCGCCCGGTGCGGTGGGCGTGACCGTCCACCCCGGCCCGCTCGGGGACGTGCTGGAGGGTGCCGTCCGCCCCGGGCACTTCGCCGGCGTGCTGACCGTCGTCGCCAAGCTCTTCGGCCTGGTCCGCCCCGACCTCGCGGTCTTCGGCGAGAAGGACTACCAGCAGCTCGTCCTCATCCGCGCCATGGCCCGCGAGCTGGCCCTGGGCGTCGAGGTCGTCGGCGTGCCGACCGTGCGCGAGGACGACGGCATGGCGCTGTCCTCCCGCAACCGCTACCTCTCCCCGGAGCAGCGGGCCACCGCCGCCACCCTGTCGCGTGCGCTCAGCGCGGGGGCGGACGCCGGTCCGCGGGGCGCCGGCGCCGTCCTCGCGGCCGCCACCGCCGTCCTGGCCGAGGCGCCCGGCCTGCTCCAGGACTACCTGGCGCTGACCGATCCGGACCTCGGGGCCGCGCCGGCCGCCGGCGCGGCCCGGCTGCTGGTCGCCGCCCGCGCCGGCAGCACCCGGCTCATCGACAACACCGGCATCCACCTCGGAGGACCGCGATGATGCGCACGATGCTCAAGTCCAAGATCCACCGCGCGACGGTCACCCAGGCCGACCTGCACTACGTGGGCTCGGTGACGATCGACGAGGACCTGCTCGACGCGGCCGACCTAATCCCCGGCGAGCAGGTCGCGATCGTCGACGTCACCAACGGCGCGCGCCTGGAGACCTACGTCATCCCCGGCGAGCGGGGCAGCGGCGTCATCGGCATCAACGGCGCCGCCGCGCACCTGGTGCACCCCGGCGACCTGGTCATCCTCATCAGCTACGGGCTGATGGACGAGACCGAGGCGAAGGTCTCGATCCCCAAGGTCGTGCACGTCGACGGCGCCAACCGCGTCGTCGGGCTCGGCGGCGACCCCGCCGCGCCGTCCCCCGGCGTGCAGGGGCAGGTCCGGGGCGACACGATCGCCCGGTGAGCCTCGTCGCGGCCGGTCCTGCCATCGGGCTGCCCCTGCGGTTGACCGCGCCGGCGCCCGGCTGGGAGCTGTCCGCCGACGTCTGCGTCGTCGGCTCCGGCGTGGCCGGGTTGTGCGTCGCGCTGCACGCCCGGGCGGCCGGGCTGTCGGTCGCCGTCGTCACCAAGGTGCGGGTGGACGCCGGGTCGACCCGCTGGGCCCAGGGCGGCATCGCCGCCGTGCTCGACCCCGCCGACAGCCCGGAGGCCCACGCGCGTGACACCGAGGTCGCGGGGGTGGGGCTGTGCGAGCCGGGTGCGGTGTCCGTGCTCGTGCACGAGGGGCCCGGCCGGCTGCGCCAGCTGATCGACTGGGGGGCCGCCTTCGACCGCGACCCCGCCGGGCGGCTGCTGCTCACCCGCGAGGGCGGGCACTCCGCCGACCGGATCGTGCACGCCGGCGGCGACGCCACCGGCTCGGAGGTGCAGCGCGCGCTGCAGGACGCCGTCCGGGCCGACCCCGGCGTCACCCTCGTCGAGCACGCGATGGTGCTCGACCTGCTCACCGACGCCGACGGCCGCGCCGCCGGGGTCACCCTGCACGTGCTCGGCGAGGGCAGTGCCGACGGCGTCGGCGCGGTGCGCGCCCGCGCGGTCGTGCTCGCCACCGGCGGCATGGGCCAGGTCTACGCCGCCACCACGAACCCGCCGGTCTCCACGGGGGACGGCGTCGCGCTCGGCCTGCGCGCCGGGGCGGTCGCCACCGACCTCGAGTTCGTCCAGTTCCACCCCACCTCGCTCTACCTCGGGCCCGGCGCCCGCGGCCAGCAACCGCTGGTCAGCGAGGCGCTCCGCGGCGAGGGGGCGGTGCTGCGCGACGGGGCGGGGGAGCGGTTCATGGTCGGCGTCCACCCGCTGGCCGAGCTGGCCCCCCGCGACGTCGTCGCCAAGGCCATCACCCGGGTGCAACTGCGCGACGGCGTCGACCACGTGGAGCTGGACGCCCGGCAGGTACCCGACCTCGACCGGCGCTTCCCGACGATCGTCGCGAGCTGCCGCGCCGCCGGCATCGACCCGGTCACCGACCTGGTCCCGGTCACCCCCGCCGCGCACTACGCCTCGGGTGGGCTGGTCACCGACCTCGCCGGGCGGACGACGGTCCCCGGGCTGTACGCCTGCGGCGAGGTGGCCTGCACCGGCGTGCACGGGGCGAACCGGCTGGCGTCGAACTCGCTGCTCGAGGGGCTGGTGTTCGCCGCCCGCATCGGCGCGGAACTGGCCTCCACGCTGCCGCCGCCCGCGCCGGCGGTCGCGCCCGACGCCACGCGGTCCGCACTGCTCGACCCCGAGGGCCGGCGCGTGGTCACCGAGACGATGTCGGCCCGCGTCGGGGCGCTCCGCAGTGGGACAGGGCTGACCGAGGCGACCGGCCGGCTGGCCGCCCTGGCCGCCCGGCTGGGCACGGACCGGGTGGGCGGTGCGGGTGGGCACACGGCCCCGGGCGTGGCCGGCTGGGAGGCCACCGACCTGCTCACCGTGGCCGGCGCGCTGGCCACCGCGGCCGCGGCCCGCGAGGAGACCCGCGGCTGCCACTGGCGCGAGGACCACCCCGACACCGAGGAGGACTGGCGGGTGCACCTGGACGTGCGGCTCGACGAGGACGGCTCCCTGCAGGTGACCCGCCGCCCGGTGGGGACGCCGGTGGTGGAGGGGTGGTGAGCTCACCGCTGGGCGGGTGGGGCGAGACGGTGAGGGCCGCGGCCGACCCACGCGACCTGACCGGGACCGGGCTGGACGAGGCCTGGGTGGCCGAGCTGGTCGAGCGCACCCTGGCCGAGGACCTCACCGGCGGCGCGCCCCTGCCCAGCGCCCCGGACCTGGCCGTCGCCCACGACGTCACCAGCGCCGCCACCGTGCCGGCCGCCCAGCTGGGCACCGCGGACCTCGTCGCCCGCGCGGACGGCGTCGTCGCCGGGCTGCCGGTCGCCGCACGGGTCTTCACCCGGCTGGCCCCCGGTGCGACGCTCACCGCCGGCGCCACGGACGGCGACCGCGTGGCCCGGGGCGACGTGCTGCTCACCGTCCGCGGTCCGGTGCGCGCGCTGCTGGCCGCCGAGCGCAGCGCGCTGAACATCGCCAGCCGCGCCAGCGGCATCGCCACGCTCACCCGCCGCTGGGTCGACGCGGTCGAGGGGACCGGCGCGGTCGTCCTGGACACCCGCAAGACCACGCCGGGGCTGCGCCCGCTGGAGAAGTACGCCGTCCGCTGCGGCGGCGGCTCGAACAAGCGCATGGGGCTCTACGACGTCGCCATGGTCAAGGACAACCACGTCGCCGCCGCCGGCTCGGTGGCCGCCGCCGTGGCCGCGGTCCGCGAGCGGGCACCGCGGGTCGCGGTGCAGGTCGAGGTCGACGTGCCCGCCCAGGCGGTCGAGGCGGTCGAGGCCGGCGCGGACTTCCTGCTCTGCGACAACATGCCGCCCGAGACGCTGCGCGAGGTCGTGGCCCTCGTCGGCGGCCGGGCGGAGCTCGAGGCCACCGGCGGGCTGACCCTCGAGGTGGCGCGCGCGGTCGCCGAGACCGGCGTCGACTACCTGTCGGTCGGCGGCCTCACCCACTCCGCGCCGATCCTCGACCTCGCTCTCGACCTGCGGGCGGGCTGAGCGGTGCTGCTCACCGTCGACGTCGGCAACAGTCAGACGGTCCTGGCCACCTTCGACGGCGCCCGCCGGGTCGGCGGGTGGCGGGTCACGACGGCGCCGCGCGCCACCGCCGACGAGCTGCGGATGCTCTGGCGCGGGCTGCTGCGCGACACCGAGGTCACCGGGGTGTCGGCCTGCTCGACGGTGCCCGCGCTCCTCCCGGCGCTGCGCACGCTGCTGGACTCCCTCGACGTGCCCGTCGTCCTGATCGGGCCGGGCGTGCGGACCGGCGTCCCGCTGCACGTGGACAACCCGCGCGAGGTGGGCGCCGACCGGGTGGTCACCGCGCTGGCCGCGCACGAGCTGTACGGACGCCGTCCCGACGGCGGCGGCCGCCCGGTCGTCGTCGTCGACTTCGGCACGTCCACCAACGTCGACGCCGTCGGTCCGGCCGGGCAGTTCCTCGGCGGTGCGCTCGCCCCCGGCGTGGAGGTCAGCCTCGAGGCCCTGGCCACCCGGGCGGCGCAGTTGCGCTCGGTGGAGCTGACCGTGCCGGCGCACGCGATCGGCAAGAACACCGTCGCGGCGCTGCAGTCGGGCCTGGTGCTCGGCTTCGCCGGCCTCGTCGACGGGCTGGTGGCCCGGATCGCCGCGGAGCTGGTCGCGCAGTTCGGCGCCCCGCCGGTCGTCGTCGCCACCGGCGGGCTGGCGCCGCTGGTGGCCGACAGCTGCCGGTCGATCGGCGAGCGGGAGCCCGACCTCACCGTCCACGGGCTGCGGCTGGCCTTCCAGCGGCAGGAGGCGGCCGGACGCCGGCCAGCCGCCCCGTAGGCTGGCCTCCCGTGACCGAGGTACCGCCTGGCCCGACGGACGACGAACTACCCGAACAGCTCCGGGTGCGCCGGGCGAAGCTCGACCGGATGCGCGAGGCCGGCGTCGACCCCTATCCGGTCGCCGTCGCCCGCACCGCGGTCCTGGCGGAGGTCCGGGAGAAGCACCCCGACCTCGAACCGGACACGATGACCGGCGAGCGGGTCGGCGTCACCGGGCGGGTGATCTTCGTCCGCAACACCGGCAAGCTGTGCTTCGCGACGCTGCGCGAGGGCGACGCCGAGCTGCAGGTGATGCTCTCCCTGGACCGCGTCGGCGAGGAGTCGCTGGCCACGTGGAAGGCCGACGTCGACCTCGGCGACCACGTGTTCGTCGAGGGCGAGGTCGGGACGTCGCGGCGCGGGGAGCTGTCGGTGTTCGCCGACTCCTGGCAGCTGACGGCCAAGGCGCTGCGGCCGCTCCCGGTGGCGCACAAGCCGATGAGCGAGGAACTGCGGGTCCGCCGTCGGTACGTCGACCTCATCGTCCGCGACGAGGCGCGCCGCACCGTCCGGCAACGGGCCACGGTGATGTCGACGTTGCGCCAGGAACTGGGCGCGCGCGGTTATCTCGAGGTCGAGACCCCGATGCTGCAGACGGTCCACGGCGGTGCTGCCGCGCGCCCGTTCCGCACCCACATGAACGCATTCGACCTCGACCTGTACCTGCGCATCGCACCGGAGCTGTTCCTGAAGCGCTGCATCGTCGGTGGACTGGATCGGGTCTTCGAGATCAACCGCAACTTCCGGAACGAGGGCGCCGACAGCACGCACTCGCCGGAGTTCGCGATGCTCGAGGCGTACCAGGCCTATGCCGACTACCGGGTGATGGCCACGCTCACCCGCGAATTGACGCAGGAGTGCTGCGCGGCGTTGTTCGGCGACCACGTCGCGCGACACAACGACGGCACCGAGGTCGACCTGTCGGGGGAGTGGCGGTCGGTGCCGCTCTACACCCTGGTGTCCGACGCCGTCGGCGAGGAGGTCACGCCGGAGACCCCGCCGGAGACGCTGCGCGCCCTCGCCGAGCGCCACGACGTGGGGGTGGACCCGGCGTGGGTCCCTGGCAAGGTCGTCGAGGAGCTGTTCGAGTCGCTGGTCCAGGACACGCTGCAGGAGCCGACCTTCGTCGTGGACTACCCGCTGGACACCTCGCCGCTGACCCGGGCGCACCGATCGCAGCCGGGCCTGGCCGAGAAGTGGGACCTGTACATCGCGGGGGTGGAGCGGGCGACGGCCTACTCCGAGCTGGTCGATCCGGTGGCGCAGCGGGAGCGCCTGGTCGCCCAGGCGGTGCTCGCCGCGAAGGGTGACCCCGAGGCCATGGCATTCGACGAGGACTTCCTCGAGGCGCTCGAGTACGGCATGCCGCCCACCGGTGGCATGGGGATGGGCATGGACCGGTTGATGATGACGCTCACCGGATTGGGCATCCGGGAGACCATCCTCTTCCCGTTGGTGCGGCCGCTGTCCTCCTGAACCGGGGGGTGCCTTTTCTCACCCCATTGTGCGGTGCCTGTTTCGCGGTGGCGCAAATGATCTATGGTCCTCCTCGACAGACCGGAACGGCTCCGGTCGGGCGTCAAAAGACCCCGGCCGCGCAGCGACGTGGGAGTGGAGAAGGCGAATGGCTCGCAAGGTGCAGGTCATCCTCAGTGACGACCTCGACGAGAACGTGCCCGCGGACGAGACGGTGAGTTTCTCGCTCGACGGCACGAACTACGAGATCGACCTGTCGGAGAAGAACGCGCAGGAGTTGCGAGACGCGTTCTCCCGTTATGTGCAGGCCGCGCGCAAGGTCGGCCGCGGCACCGGCCGGGCCTCCGGCGGCGGCCGGTCGCGGGCCACCGGTGGCGGCGGCCGCATGGACCGCGAGCAGGCCGGCGCGATCCGTGAGTGGGCCCGCAAGAACGGCCACGCCGTGAGCGACCGCGGGCGCATCCCGGCCAGCGTCGTCGAGGCCTACGAGGCCGCGCACTAGACAGCGTCCCGGCGCACGCGGCGGCCCGGCACCTCCTGAGGGGGTGCCGGGCCGCCGTCGTCGGGTGACGGTGCGTCACCGGCGGCCCGCAACAGGGACTTTCGGCCCTACGGGGTACCGGACGGATTGGTGACGGTTGAGTCATGAGCCAGGACGCGGCCCACACCATCGCACCGAGGGACTCAGAGCCGGCTGTGGGCGGGGGCGCCGTCGACACGCCCCAGGCCCCGACGTTCACCGCCACCCTCGACCAGCGTCGCGGCATCGTCCGCGCCCGGGGTCACCTCGACGTCCACGCCGCGGACCTGCTGTGCGGCAGCATCGTCGCGCTGCAGCGGCAGGGGCACCGGCAGGTCACCGTCCTGTTGCGGCCGCTGGCCACGGCCGACGACGCCGCGCGCGAGCTGCTCGCGTGCCTGGGCGACCGCATGGCCGTCGACGGCGTGCGGCTGGTGGTCGAGTGAGCACCGTCGAGGGGCCCTGGTCCGCCGCGGGCCGGGGTCCCGTCGCCCACCCCGCCCAGGACCGGTGGACCGTCGGTGTCGACGTGGAGGCGCCGCGCTCGCCCTGGGGTGGGACGGCGCCCAGCCGGCTGCACGCGGTCGGGGACGCCGGACTGGTCGCCGGCCGGGCCCTGTGCCTGGCGCCGGTCACCCTGCTCGACCCGGCCCTGTGGGTGTGGCCGGACGACGGCGACGAGGAGTGGCCGCTCTGCTGGGTCTGCCTCGCGCTGACCTGCTGAGACCGACCTCCCGGCGAGGTCCCGCGGAGCACCGTCCGCTGTGGGCGGGCGCCGACCGGACCACCCGCCTGGGCGGGACGCGGCTCCCGCCGGCCCACCGTCCGCTGTGGGCGGGGGCCGACCGGACCACCCGCCTGGGCGGGACGCGGCTCCCGCCGGCGCACCGTCCGCTGTGGGCGGGGCCGACCGGACCACCCGCCTGGGCGGGACGCGGCTCCCGCCGGCGCACCGTCCGCTGTGGGCGTAACAGGAGCGGAACACGGGTCCGGGAGCATCGGTTGGACCGTGCAGCTCCCTCTCCTCCGTACGGGCCTGTGTACCGACGGAGGGTCGGAGTCCGCGACTACAGTGGAAGACCGGTGCACCGCGCGCCGACGGACGTCGGGTGCCCCTCCCCACCAGGGGAGGACAGTGCCGGACCAGCCGGTCAGAGGAGAAGCAGCAGATGTTCGAACGGTTCACCGACCGAGCCCGCCGCGTGGTCGTCCTGGCCCAGGAAGAGGCCCGGATGCTCAACCACAACTACATCGGCACCGAGCACATCCTCCTGGGCCTGATCCACGAGGGTGAGGGCGTCGCTGCCAAGGCGCTCGAGTCCCTCGGCATCTCGCTGGAGGGCGTCCGCCAGCAGGTGGAGGAGATCATCGGCCAGGGCCAGCAGGCCCCGTCCGGGCACATCCCCTTCACCCCGCGGGCCAAGAAGGTGCTC
Organism: Geodermatophilus sp. SYSU D01176; assembly: GCF_054050015.1. NCBI lineage: Bacteria > Bacillati > Actinomycetota > Actinomycetes > Geodermatophilales > Geodermatophilaceae > Geodermatophilus > Geodermatophilus sp. SYSU D01176. The sequence goes on from NZ_JBJGYN010000003.1 coordinate 140,642, forward strand.
GAGCTGTCCCTGCGCGAGGCGCTGCAGCTCGGCCACAACTACATCGGCACCGAGCACATCCTGCTCGGCCTGATCCGCGAGGGCGAGGGCGTCGCGGCGCAGGTCCTGGTGAAGCTGGGCGCCGACCTCAACCGCGTCCGCCAGCAGGTCATCCAGCTGCTCTCCGGCTACCAGGGCAAGGAGCCGGCCGCGGCCGGCGGCCCGGCAGAGGGCACGCCGTCGACCTCGCTGGTCCTCGACCAGTTCGGCCGCAACCTGACCCAGGCCGCCCGCGACTCCAAGCTCGACCCGGTCATCGGGCGGGCCAAGGAGATCGAGCGGGTCATGCAGGTCCTGTCGCGGCGGACCAAGAACAACCCCGTCCTGATCGGCGAGCCCGGCGTCGGCAAGACCGCCGTCGTCGAGGGCCTGGCCCAGGCCATCGTCAAGGGCGAGGTCCCCGAGACGCTGAAGGACAAGCAGCTCTACACGCTGGACCTCGGCGCGCTCGTCGCCGGTTCCCGCTACCGCGGTGACTTCGAGGAGCGGCTGAAGAAGGTCCTCAAGGAGATCCGCACCCGCGGCGACATCATCCTGTTCATCGACGAGATCCACACCCTCGTCGGGGCGGGTGCCGCGGAGGGCGCGATCGACGCCGCGAGCATCCTCAAGCCGATGCTGGCCCGCGGTGAGCTGCAGACCATCGGTGCCACCACGCTCGACGAGTACCGCAAGCACCTGGAGAAGGACGCCGCGCTCGAGCGCCGCTTCCAGCCGATCCAGGTGGGCGAGCCGACGCTCACCCACACGATCGAGATCCTCAAGGGCCTGCGTGACCGCTACGAGGCGCACCACCGGATCAGCATCACCGACGGCGCGCTGGTCGCCGCCGCGACGCTGGCCGACCGGTACATCTCCGACCGCTTCCTCCCGGACAAGGCGATCGACCTGATCGACGAGGCCGGCGCCCGGATGCGGATCAAGCGGATGACCGCCCCGCCGGACCTGCGCGAGTTCGACGAGCGGATCGCGGCCATCCGCCGCGAGAAGGAGTCGGCGATCGACGCGCAGGACTTCGAGAAGGCCGCGTCGCTGCGCGACAAGGAGAAGACCCTGCTGGGCGAGAAGGCCGAGCGGGAGAAGCAGTGGAAGGCCGGCGACATGGACGTCGTCGCCGAGGTCGACGACGAGCAGATCGCCGAGGTGCTGGCCAACTGGACCGGCATCCCCGTCTTCAAGCTCACCGAGGAGGAGACCACCCGTCTCCTGCGCATGGAGGATGAGCTCCACAAGCGGATCATCGGCCAGGAAGAGGCCATCAAGAGCGTCAGCCAGGCGATCCGGCGCACGCGGGCGGGCCTCAAGGACCCGCGCCGTCCCGGTGGCTCGTTCATCTTCGCCGGCCCCTCGGGTGTCGGTAAGACCGAGCTGGCCAAGGCGCTGGCCCAGTTCCTCTTCGGTGAGGACGACGCGCTCATCCAGATCGACATGGGTGAGTTCCACGACCGGTTCACCGTGTCGCGGCTGGTCGGTGCCCCTCCCGGCTACGTCGGCTACGACGAGGGTGGCCAGCTGACCGAGAAGGTGCGGCGCAAGCCGTTCTCGGTGGTCCTCTTCGACGAGATCGAGAAGGCGCACGCGGACGTGTTCAACACGCTCCTGCAGGTGCTGGAGGACGGCCGGCTCACCGACGGTCAGGGCCGGATCGTGGACTTCAAGAACACGATCCTGATCCTCACGACCAACCTCGGGACGCGGGACATCTCCAAGGCCGTGGGGCTGGGCTTCCAGGTCGGCAACGACACCCAGTCGAACTACGAGCGGATGAAGAACAAGGTCAACGAGGAGCTCAAGCAGCACTTCCGGCCGGAGTTCCTCAACCGGATCGACGACATCGTCGTGTTCCACCAGCTGACCGAGGACGAGATCATCGAGATCGTCGACCTCATGGTCTCCCGCGTGGAGGGCCAGCTGGCGAACAAGGACATGGCGCTGGAGATCACCCCGGCGGCCAAGAAGCTGCTGGCGCACCGCGGCTTCGACCCGGTGCTGGGTGCCCGGCCGCTGCGCCGGACCATCCAGCGCGAGATCGAGGACGCGCTGTCGGAGAAGATCCTCTACGGCGAGCTGACCGCCGGTCAGATCATCGTGGTGGACGTCGAGGGCGAGGGCGCGGACCAGCGGTTCACGTTCCGCGGCGAGGCCAAGCCGATCGACCTCCCCGACACCCCGCCGGTCGCGCTGTCCGGTGGTGAGGAGGGGGGTCCCTCGGCCGCCGCCGAGTGATCCGGTAGTCCGCACGATGGGGCCGTCTCCCACCCGGGAGGCGGCCCCTTCGGCGTGCTCTGCTGACCGTCCGCGGTGATCATCGGCGGGTGGCTGCCGCTGCCGGCGTGTCGGGCAACCACCCGCCGGTGCCCCCCGTGCGTCAGGCGGGGAGGGTGAAGCGGCCGTCGGCGGTCTGCTCGACCAGGCCGTCGGCGAGCAACGAGTCCAGGCAGCGCGAGCGCTGGACGGCGTCGTCCCAGGCGCCGTCCAGTGCGGAGGCGGTCACGGGCCCCTCAGCGCCCCGCAGGACGTCCAGCAGCCGGCCGCGCACCTGCCGGTCCGTGCCGGCGAACCGCTGCACCCGGCGGGGCGGGCCGTCGGACGCCGGGGAGCCGGCCAGCCGCCACGCGCACGCGGCCCGTACCGGGCAGGCCCCGCACCGCGGTGTCCGTGCCACGCACACCAGCGCGCCGAGCTCCATCACCGCCACCGAGAAGCGCACCGCCCGTTCGGGGTCGACCGGAGCCAGCGCGGCGACGTCGGTCAGGTCGGCCGCCCGTGCCGGCGCGGCCTCCGCCCGGCCGTGCACCAGCCGGGCCACCACCCGCCGCACGTTCGTGTCCACCACCGGCTGCGGCTGCCCGTGGCCGAAGCAGGCGACGGCGCGGGCGGTGTATGTCCCGACGCCCGGCAGCGCCTCCAGGGCGGCCACGTCCGCGGGCACGACGCCGCCGTGCCGTTCGGTGAGCGCGACCGCGGTCTCGCGCAGCCGCAGCGCCCGCCGCGGGTAGCCGAGCTTGCCCCAGGCGCGGATGACCTCGGCCGGGGACGCCGCGGCCAGCGCCGCCGGCGTCGACCAGCGGGTCATCCACTCGCGCCACACCGGCTCGACGCGGGCGACCGGCGTCTGCTGGAGCATCACCTCGCTGACCAGCACCGCCCACGGGTCGGTGTCCGGACGGCGCCACGGCAGGTCGCGGGCGGCCCCGGCGAACCAGTCGACCAGGACGTCGCCGACGCCGCCGGGCGACGACGGGGAGGTGCGGGCGGGGCTGTCCACGAGGATCCAGTGTGCCGCCCGCCGGGGTCGGCGTGCCGCCGCAGGCCGGCACGACGGCGCGCACTACGGTTCTCCGCGTGCTGCACCCGGTCGGCCCCCTGCCCGCGGCGGTCTACTGGCGGCGGCGGCTGCTCGTCCTGCTCCTGCTGCTGTCGGTCCTGGGCGGCGGGGGTTGGCTGGCGTCCGCCGCGCTGAGCGGGGAGGCGAGTGGCGGCGCGACGACGACCGCTGCGGTCACGACCGAGGGGAGCGCGGCGGCGGACGAGCCCCCGGCGCTGGCCCGCGTCGTCCCCTCCCTGGCCAGCGTGCAGACGCCGACCCCGGCGCCCGAGCCGCCCGCGGAGCCGGCACCCCCGGCGACCCCGGCCGGCCCGACGCCCGGCGGCCCGTGCAGCGACGACATGATCGCGCTGGAGGTCCGCACACCCGGCAGCACGCCGGTCGGCGGCAAGCCCACCCTCGAGCTGGTGGTCACCAACGTCTCGTCGGTGCCGTGCGTCCGGGTGCTCGACGCGGGTCTGCAGGAGGTCACGCTGATCGATGCGGCCGGCAACCGGGTGTGGGGCAGCAACGACTGCTTCCCGGAGAACAGCAGCGACAGCCGGACCCTGGCGCCGGGGGAGTCCGTGGCCTTCCCGCTCGTCTGGGGCGGCCTGACCAGTGAGCCGTCCTGCACTGCCGACCGGACGACGCCGGCGCCGGGGCAGTACGCGGTGCGCGGCCGCCTGGACACGAAGACCAGCCCCGAGGTGCCCTTCACCATCGGCTGATGGCCTCCCCCGTGGGCCCGGCCCCGTCCAGGGCACCGCCCCGAGCTCGCGAGGGGTGGGGAGGACGGGGCCCTTCACCGAGTGGTGGGGCAGGGTCCTTTCAGCTGTAGCGGTCGAGGATCGAGGTCTCGGCCAGCCGGGAGAGCCCCTCGCGGATGCCGCGGGCCCGGGCCTCGCCCACGCCCTCGACGGCCAGGAGGTCCTCGATGGTGGCGGCGAGCAGCTTCTGCAGGCCGCCGAAGTGGTCGACCAGGCGGTCGATGATGCCGGCCGGCAGCCGCGGGACGCGGGCGAGCAGGCGGTAGCCGCGGGGGCTGACGGGGGAGTCCAGCGCGTCGGCGGAGGTCGGCAGCCCGTAGCAGCGGGCCACCGCGGAGAGGTCGAGCAGCTCGGTGGCCGAGAGCGCGCGGAGGTCGCCCAGCACCTCCTCGATGCTCCGGGGGCGGCGCAGGCCGGAGGGCAGGTAGTCGCGCACCAGCAGGGCGCGGTCCTCCTCCACCCCGGCGAGCATCTCGTCGAGCTGCAGCGCCAGCAGCCGCCCGTCGGTGCCCAGCTCGACGACGAAACCCTCGATCTCGTCGGCGATGCGGCGGACCATCTCCAGCCGCTGGCTGACGCTCATCGCGTCGCGGACGGTGACGAGGTCCTCGATCTCCAGCGCCGACAGCGTGCTGGCCACCTCGTCGAGCCGCAGCTTGTACCGCTCGAGCGCGGCCAGCGCCTGGTTGGCCCGGGCCAGGATCGTCGTCGGGTGCTCCAGCGTGTACCGCCGTCCGGCGACGTAGACGCTGATGATGTGCATCGACTGGCTGACCGAGATCACCGGGAAGCCGGTCTGGATCGCGACCCGCTCGGCGGTGCGGTGCCGGGTGCCCGACTCCTCCGTGGGGACGGTGGGGTCGGGCATCAGGTGGACGCCGGCCCGCACGATCCGGGTGCCGTCGTAGGAGACGATCACCGCGCCGTCCATCTTGGCCAGCTCACGCAGCCGGGTGGCCGAGAGGGCGACGTCCAGGGCGAAGCCGCCGGTGCAGATGGACTCGACCACGCGGTCGTAGCCGAGCACGATCAGCGCACCCGTCCGACCTGCCAGGATGCGCTCCAGGCCGTCCCGCAGCGCCGTGCCCGGTGCGATGCGGCCGAGCAGTTCGCGGAGCGCGACCTCGGAGTCCACAGCGGGGGGCACGAGCGCTCCTGACGTTCGACGTGGTGGCGGCTGAGTCTACGTGGCCCCTACGGTACTGGCGGTCGCCGGTGAGTCACCTCACCGACGCCGGGGACGACGGGCCCGCAGGTCTCAGAACAGGCGGGCGAAGGCGGCGCCGAGGTCGGGGACCTCGACCAGCCGCATGCCCTTGGGCGCACTGCCGGCGTCCTCGGGCACGAAGGCCACCTTGTACCCCTGGCGGGCCGCCTCGGCCAGCCGCCGCCCGGTGCCGCCGACCCGCCGGATCTCCCCGGAGAGCCCCACCTCGCCGACCGCGACCAGGCCGCGGGGCAGCGGGACGTCCTTGGCCGCCGACGCGATCGCCAGCGCCAGGGCGAGGTCGGCAGCGGGCTCGGCGATCCGCACCCCGCCGACGGAGGCGGCGAAGACGTCGGCGTCGGCGAGCTTGACCCGCCCACGCCGCTCGACGACCGCGTTGACCATCGCCACGCGCTGGGAGTCCAGCCCGCTCACGGCCCGCCGCGGTGAGCCACCCCCGCCGGTGCCCGCCACCAGGGCCTGGACCTCGGCCAGCAGCGGCCGGCTGCCCTCCATCGTCACCGTGACGCAACTGCCCGGCACCGGCGCAGCACGGCGCGAGACGAACAGGTGGGAGGGGTCGGGGACGCCGACCACGCCGGAGTCGCCGATCTCGAAGCAGCCGATCTCGTCGGCCGGGCCGAAGCGGTTCTTCATCGCCCGGATCAGGCGCAGCGTCGAGTGCCGCTCGCCGTCGAAGGAGACGACGACGTCGACGAGGTGCTCGAGCGTGCGGGGCCCGGCGATGGCGCCGTCCTTGGTGACGTGGCCGACCAGGATCGTGGTCATCCCGCGGCTCTTGGCGACGGCGGTGAGCGCGCTGGCCACCGCCCGCACCTGGGTGGAGCCGCCGTCGGTGCCCTCGACGGCGGGGGAGCGCACGGTCTGGACGCTGTCGAGCACCAGCAGGGACGGCGCGACGTCCTCCACGTGCGCGAGGACGGCCGACAGTTCGGTCTCCGCGGCCAGGTAGAGCTGGTCGTGCAGGGCCCCGATGCGCTCGGCGCGCAGCCGCACCTGGGCCGCGGACTCCTCCCCGGAGACGACGAGCGCCGGACCGTTCGTCGCGGCCACCCGGTGCGCCACCTCGAGCAGCAGCGTCGACTTGCCCACGCCCGGCTCGCCGGCCACGAGCAGCACCGCGCCGGGCACCAGGCCGCCGCCGAGGACGCGGTCGAACTCCTCGATGCCGGTGGGCACGGCCCGAGCGGCGGCGAGTTCGACCTGGGCGATGGGTACCGCCGGTGCGGTCACCGGGCCGGCGGCCACGGCCCGCAGCGGGGAGGCGGGGGTGCCGACCTCCTGGATGGTGCCCCAGGCCTGGCACTCGGGGCACCGGCCGACCCACTTGGCGGAGGCGTAGCCGCACTCGGTGCAGCGGTGGGCGGGGCGGGACTTCACTCCGGCAGGTGGCACCCCTCGACGCTAACCGCCGGGTACGACAGGACCGGGTGAGGACGGCGGCGTGTGCGCCGCGGTCGGCTCATTCGGTCTCGGTGTCCTGCTCGGACTCGCGGCTCTCCTCGCCCTCCGAGCCGCCACCCTCCTCGTGGTGGAAGTCGAAGGGCTCCTCGCGGGGCAGCACGCGCTCGGGCGTGGCGACCAGCGCGTCGACGGTGACCTCGCCGGCGCGCTGGAAGGTCAGCGTGACCTCGATGGTCTCGCCCGCGGTCAGCTCCTCGGACAGGCCGATCAGCTCGACCGTCGCGCCGCTCGCGCCGCCGAGGAAGACCGTGGCGCCCGCGGGGACGGGGATCTGGACCTCGGTGCTGGCGCTCGGCGTGGTCGGCGTGGCCGGGACCGTGGCGGTCGGCGTCGCGCCGGGCGAGGTCGTCGCCTCGGGGGTCGTCGTCGGCGGCGCGGCCGGGGTCGTGGTGGGAGCGGCCGACGTCGAACCCGGCACCGCGGGGGAGGCGGTGGCCTGCCCGGAGACGACGACGCCGTCGAAGGCCTCGCCCTCGATGCCGACGAGCGTGTCGGCCTCGGTGTCGCTGTTGACGATCGCCATCTGCAGCTCGGCGTCGTCACCCTCTGCGTACAGCCCGTCCTGGGGGTAGGCGAGGGTGATCTGCCGCAGCACGATGTCGCCGACCGCGGCCTCGGTGCCGACCTTGTCCCGGTTCTGTGTGGCCGTCTGGGGCACCTGGCCGGCGCTGCACGCGGTGAGCGCGATCGGGCTGAGCAGCAGGGCACCCATCGTGGCGGCGCGCAGTGCGCGGTTCACAGCCGTCGACCTCCAGGGACGTGCCGGCCACCGCAGGTCGATGGCCCGAGTCGCGCCGAGCCTAACGCCCACCGCAGGATGGCCGCCGGGAGGTGAGGCCGTGCCGCAGGACCCGGCGGTGGAGCACGTGCCGCAGGACCCGGCGCTGGCCGCGTTCCCCACCAGCGCACCGGGCACCCGGCGGTGGTGCTTCGCCGACCAGCTGGGCCCGCACTTCCTCGACCGGCCGGACCAGCCGGTCCTGCTGATCGAGTCGAAGGCGGTCTTCGCGCGCCGCCGCTTCCACCGCCAGAAGGCGCACCTGGTGCTGTCGGCGCTGCGCCACCGGGCCGCCGAGCTGGGCGACCAGGCGGAGCTGCACCGGGTGCGCACCTACGCCGAGGCGCTGGACCGGGTGCGCGAGCCGCTCAGCGTCTGCGCCCCCACCACCTGGAGCAGCCGCGACCACGTCCTGGGCCGGGCGAACCTCACCGTCCTCGCCGCCCGCGGGTTCGTCGCCACGCAGGAGGAGTTCGCCGCGTGGGCCCAGGGGCGGGGCCGGCCGCGGCTGCTCATGGAGGACTTCTACCGGGACAACCGTCGCCGCCACGACGTCCTCATGGACGGCGCCGAGCCGGTCGGCGGGCGCTGGAACCTCGACCACGACAACCGGGAACCCCCGCCGCCCGACGGGGAGCTCGGCGTCCCCGAGCCGTGGTGGCCGGAGGAGGACGAGATCGACGAGCAGGTGCGCGCCGACCTCGACCGGTGGGCGGCCGACGGCGACGTCGCCTTCGTGGGGGACGACGGCCCGCGGCTGTTCCCGGTGACCCGCCGTGAGGCGCTGCACCGGCTGGCCGACTTCCTCGACACCCGCCTGGGCGCGTTCGGCCCGCACGAGGACGCCATGCTCGCCGGCGAGCGGTGGATGGCGCACTCGCTGCTCTCCCCGGCGCTCAACCTGGGCCTGCTCGACCCGGTCGAGGTGGTGCAGCGCGCCGAGCAGCGCTACCGCGACTCGGTGGCCCAGGGGGACCCGCTGCCGCTCAACAGCGTCGAGGGCTTCGTCCGCCAGGTCATGGGGTGGCGCGACTACATCTGGCACACCTACTGGTACTTCGGCCGGGACTTCCGGTACGCCAACGCGCTGGCCGCGCACGAGCCGGTGCCGGACTGGCTGGCCGACCTGGACGACGCCGCCGTGGACGCCGCGTGCTTGTCCGACGTCCTCGGCGACCTGCGTCGCGACGGCTGGGTGCACCACATCCCGCGGCTGATGGTGCTGGGCAACTACGCGTTGCAGCGCGGCATCGACCCGCTGGCCATGACCGACTGGTTCCACCGCAGCTTCGTCGACGGCTACGACTGGGTGATGGTCGCCAACGTGGTCGGCATGAGCCAGCACGCCGACGGCGGCCGGCTCGCCACCAAGCCCTACGCGGCCGGGGGCGCCTACATCGACCGGATGAGCGACTACTGCCGCGGCTGCCGGTACGACCCGAAGCGGCGGCTGGGCGAGGACGCCTGCCCGTTCACCGCCGGCTACTGGTCGTTCCTCGAGCGCAACCGCGAGCGGCTGGCGCCCAACCAGCGGATGCGCCGCGCGCTGCAGGGGCTGGACCGCCTGAAGGGCCTCGAGGAGGTCGTCGAGCAGGAGCGCCTGCGCGGCACGACGGCTCCCTGAGCCCGGCCTCGTCCCGAGCCTGCGAGGGGTCTGGCGGCCCCGTCCAGGGCACCGCCGCCGGCCCCGTACGGAGGCTCACCCCGAGCCTGCGAGGGGAGAGGAGGACAGGGGCCTTCCACGGTGAGCGGACGGGGTCCTTCCACCGACCGGGGGACCTGGGTCCAGTCCGGCCCGGCGCCTGCCGATCCCTGAGGGGACGGGATCGGCGGCGGGAGGTGCGGGTGCGGACGGGACCGGCCTTCGACGACGTCCTGGCCGCGGCGCAGGCCGGCGCCGCCTGGGCCTTCGAGGTGCTCTACCGGGAGCTGTCGCCGGCGGTGACCGGGTACCTGCGCCTGCACGGCGCGGCCGAACCGGACGACCTCGCCAGCGAGACCTTCATCAGCGTGCTGACCGGCCTGTCCGGTTTCCGCGGCGACGAGGAGGCCCTGCGCGCCTGGGTCTTCACCATCGCCCACCGGCGGCTGGTCGACGACTGGCGCCGCCGCGGTCGGCGTCCGCAGGTCACCGGCGACGACGCGCTGCTCGAGGAGCGCCACGGTGGCGACGTCGAGGACGACGTCCTCGTGCGGGTGGGTGCCGCGGACGTGCACCGGCTCTGCGCGACCCTGCCGGCCGACCAGCGGGCGGTGCTGCTGCTGCGCATCCTCGCCGACCTGACCGTGGAGCAGGTGGCGCAGGTGATGGACCGGTCGGTCGGCTCGGTCAAGGCGCTCCAGCGACGCGGGCTGCGCAGCCTCCGCGCCACCCTCGACGCGGCCTCACCCGAACGGGTGGGAGCCGGCGCGCACCCTTTTCCGGCCCTGCGGCGATGACGGGTACGAGATGACCACTCCAGCCGACGCCACCGCCGACGAGCGGGCCTTCGCGGCCTGCCTCGCCGGCCGTCCCGTGCCGGACGGCGCCGCCGGCCTGGCCGCGTTCACCCACGCGGTCCGGGCCGGCGCCACCGAGCCCGGGCGGCCGAACGCGGCGCTGGCCGAGCTGCTGGTGACCGGTCTCCTCGTCCCCACCCAGGAACCGTCCCGCGGGACGGCCGGGCGACCCGCCCGGACCTCACGGAAGAGGCCCCGAATGCTGATCTCCACCCTCGTCGCCAAGTTCGCGGCGGCCGGCGCAGTCGCCAAGGCGGCCGCCGGCACCGGCGTCGTCGTCGTGGCGCTGACCGGCACCGCGACCACCGTCGCCCTGAGCACGGAGGAGTCGCCCGCCGTCGTGCAGAACGGTGACACCGTCGTTCCCGAGGCACCCGACGACGCGCTCGGCGGCGACACGACGACCGACACGACCGGCGACACCTCCGGGACCGACACCTCCGGGACCGACACCTCCGGCACCGGCACCTCCGGCACCGACACCGGCGAGGGCGGCTCCGAGGGTGAGCTCTCCGACGACCCCGCCACCGACATCCCCGTCGCCACCGAGCCGACGCTGACCCCGGAGGAGTGGGCGGGGAGCTCGGCCGAGGCGCCGTCCCACGGCAGCTGGGTCAGCGAGGGCGCCCGCAACGGCTGGGTCACCGGTGAGCGGGTCAGCGACGCCGCCCACCAGCGCAACGCCGACCGGCAGGCCGCCCGCGACGACGCCGACGAGCCGGTGGCGGACACGCCGGCCGAGCAGCCCGAGCCGGAGGAGTCGGTCGAGGTCGCCCCGGCCCCCGCGCCGGCCCAGACCGGCGGTCACGGCGACGGCGGGAGCAACGGCAAGGGCAACGGCAAGAACGGGAAGTGACCGACGGGGGGCCGCCGTCAGGTGACCGCGGCCCCGCCCGCCAGCAGCAGCACCACGTCCAGCACGGTCAGCAGCATCACCGCGGGGAAGGCCAGCCGGCGGAAGCGCGGGGTGCCGGCCAGGGCCGCGACGACGACGGCCGGCACGGCCAGCGCCAGCACCGCCCAGCCGGTGGCCGTGGGCGGCCCGTCCGGCCCCAGCACGAGGACCAGCGAGGCCGCACCGAGCACCGCGGCACCGATGACGGCCGACGCCCGCGCCCCCAGCCGGTGCGGCAGCCCGCGGACGCCGGTGGCCAGGTCGTCCTCCAGGTCCGGGGCGACGTTGGCCAGGTGGGCGGCGGCGCCCAGCGCGGCTCCCGCGGTGACCAGCCACCACGGCGCGGCGAGCCAGCCCGACCCACCCGCTCCGGGCGCGGCGGCGACGACCCCGGCCGGCAGCGCCCCGAAACCGGTGACGTAGGGCAGCACGGAGACGGCGGTGCGCTTCAGCCCGCCGTTGTAGGCCCAGCCGCTGGCGACGAGCACGAGCAGCAGCAGTCCGGGGACGGCGCCGAGCAGCAGCGACAGGACCACGGCCGCGGCCGCCGACCCGAGGGCCAGCGTGCGCAGCAGCGCGGGCGAGACCGCGCCCTGCACGACCGGCTTGTCGGCCCGCGCGACGGCCCGGTCGCGGCCGGCGTCGAGCCAGTCGTTGCTCCACCCGATGGAGGCCTGACCTGCGAGGACGGCGGCACACACGAGCGCCGCCCGCCCCCCGGACACCCCCGCGGCGAGGGCCAGCAGGGTGGCCACGACCGTCACCGCGAGCGCCGGTCCAGGATGGGTCGCGAGGGCCAGGGCGCGCAGCGAGACCGGCGTCCGGACCGGTTCTGCAGGCACACCGACCATGCTCCTGTCAACCCCTCCCCGGCACTCAGTCTGGCCGCTGACCTGCGGATTTACGAAATCAGGCGGTCCCCTTCGTCATCCTGCCGTGGTAACCTGTGGACAGCGAAAGGGGTCACACACACATGGGCTTCACTGTCGGCGAGACCGTTGTCTACCCGCACCACGGGGCAGCGCTGATCGAGGCGATCGAGACGCGGGTCATCAAGGGCGAAGAGAAGGCCTACCTCGTGCTGAAGGTCGCCCAGGGCGACCTGACCGTGCGGGTGCCGGCCGACAACGCAGAGATCGTCGGCGTCCGTGACGTCGTCGGTCAGGACGGACTGAACCGGGTCTTCGAGGTGCTGCGTGCCCCGCACACCGAGGAGCCGACCAACTGGTCGCGTCGCTACAAGGCCAACCTCGAGAAGCTCGCCTCCGGTGACGTCAACAAGGTCGCCGAGGTCGTGCGCGACCTGTGGCGCCGCGACAAGGACCGGGGCCTCTCGGCCGGCGAGAAGCGCATGCTCTCCAAGGCGCGCCAGATCCTGGTGAGCGAGCTCGCGCTCGCCGAGGGCACCAACGAGGACAAGGCCGAGATCCTCCTCGACGAGGTCCTCGCCAGCTGAGCTCGGACCTCGAGCTCACCCCGCACCCCCGGACCACTCCCGTGCACGCTGTCGGCATCGTCGCAGCGGCCGGGAGTGGTCTGCGTCTGGGGGCGGATCGGCCGAAGGCGCTCGTCCCGCTCGCCGGCCGGCCGCTGGTCACCTGGTCGGTGGAGACCCTGCTCGGCAGCGGGGTGGCCGAGGTGGTGGTGGCCGTGCCCGGTGACGAGCTCGCCGCCTTCGCCGCCGTCCTGCCGCCGGAGGTCCGGATCGTCGTCGGCGGCGCCACCCGGACGGCGTCGGTCCGCGCGGCCCTCGCCGTGGCTGGCGAGCGCGCCGACGCGGTCCTGGTGCACGACGCCGCCCGCCCGCTCACCCCGCCGGACGTCGTCACCCGGGTGCTCGCCGCGCTGGCGGGCGGCGCACCCGCGGTGGTGCCCGTGGTGCCCGTCGTCGACACCACGGTGAGCGTGGACGGCGACGGTCTCGTCACCGGCGCCCTGCCGCGGGAGGCGCTGCGCCGGGTGCAGACCCCGCAGGGCTTCGCCCGCGCCGTCCTGGTGGACGCCTACGGCCGGCTGCCCGACGGCGCCGAGCTCACCGACGACGCCGCGGTGGTCCGCGCGGCCGGTGTCCCGGTCGTGACGGTCGCCGGCGACGAGCGGGCGGCGAAGGTCACCGTGTCCCACGACCTCGCGCTGGCGGAGATGCAGATGCGCAGGTGACCGCCGACGAGCTGCCGCGGGTGGGCGTCGGGGTCGACGTCCACCCGGTCGAGGCCGGGCGCACGTGCTGGCTGGCGGGGCTCGAGTGGCCGGGCGTCGACGGCTGCGCCGGGCACTCCGACGGCGACGTCGTGGCCCACGCGCTCACCGACGCCGTCCTCTCCGCCGCCGGCCTGGGCGACATCGGCGGCCTGCTCGGCACCGACGACCCCCGCTGGGCCGGGGCGCGCGGGGCCGCCGTACTCGAGCACGTCCGGGAGACGCTGGCCGCGGCCGGCTGGCGGGTGGGCAACGCGGCCGTCCAACTGGTCGGCAACACCCCGAAGGTCGGCCCGCGCCGCGCGGAGGCCGAGCGGGTGCTCGGTGCGGCGCTGGGCGCCCCGGTGAGCGTCACGGCCACGACCACCGACGGGCTGGGGCTCACCGGGCGGGGCGAGGGCCGGGCGGCGATGGCGACGGCACTGGTGGTCCGGACGGCGTCCGCGGACTCCCCGCCGAGCTGATGCCGCGCTCCGTGGACTCCGCGCCGAGCCGATGCTCCGCTCCGTAGACTCCGCGCAGTGAGCCTCCGCCTGTACGACACGGCCGCCCGCGCGGTCCGCGACTTCACGCCCCTGCGTGCCGGGCAGGCCTCCGTCTACGTCTGCGGGCTCACCGTGCAAGGGCCGCCGCACGTGGGGCACGTGCGCTCGGCGCTGGCGTTCGACGTGCTGCGCCGCTGGTTGATGGCCGGCGGTCTCGACGTCACCTACGTCCGCAACGTCACCGACATCGACGACAAGATCCTGGCCAAGGCCGCCGACCGCGGCCTCCCCTGGTGGGCCTGGGCGTACGAGAACGAGCGGGCCGTCACCCGCGCCTACGACGTCCTCGGCGTGCTGCCGCCCACCTACGAGCCGCGCGCCACCGGGCACGTCCCGGACATGGTCGAGTTGATGCAGCGGCTGATCGACCGCGGGCACGCCTACGCGGTGGACGGCGACGTCTACTTCGACGTCCGCTCCTTCCCGGAGTACGGCGCGCTGACCCGGCAGCGGCTGACGGACCTCGAGCCGGCCGCCGACACCGAGACCGACGAGCGCAAGCGCGACCCCCGCGACTTCGCGCTGTGGAAGGCGCCCAAGCCCGGGGAGCCGGAGACCGCATCGTGGGCCACGCCGTGGGGGCGGGGCCGGCCGGGCTGGCACCTGGAGTGCTCGGCGATGGCCGAGCGGTACCTGGGGGCGGAGTTCGACATCCACGGCGGCGGGCTGGACCTGCGCTTCCCGCACCACGAGAACGAGCAGGCCCAGTCGCGGGCCGCCGGCGACGGGTTCGCCCGGTACTGGCTGCACAACGGCTGGGTGACCCTCGGGGGCGAGAAGATGAGCAAGTCGCTGGGCAACACCGCGCTGGTCGACGAGGTCGTGCAGCGGGTGCGGCCGGTCGAGCTGCGGTACTACCTGGTCGCCCCGCACTACCGCTCGACGATCGAGTTCACCGACGCCGCCCTCGCCGAGGCCGGCGCGGCCTACCGGCGGCTGGAGTCGTTCGTGAAGCGCGCCGCCGAACGGGTGGGGGGCGACGCCGGTAGCCCCGTGCTGTGCGCGGACTTCACCGCGGCCATGGACGACGACCTCGGCACGCCCGCTGCCGTGGCCGTGGTCCACGAGAGGGTGCGCGAGGGCAACACCGCGCTGGCCGAGGGCGACGAGAAGGCGGTCGCCAACGCGCTGGGCTCGGTGCGGGCGATGCTCGGCGTCCTGGGCCTGGACCCCCTGGACCCGCACTGGGCCGCCGCCGGTGGGGGCAACCGGCTGGCCGAGGTGGCCGACGGGCTCGTCGCGCTCGCGCTCGAGCAGCGGCAGGACGCCCGTGCCCGCAAGGACTACGCAGCAGCGGACGCGATCCGCGAGCGGCTCGCCGCACTCGGTGTCCAGGTCGAGGACACCCCGCAGGGACCCCGATGGGAGCTGAGCCGCTGATGGCCGGCAACAGCCAACGCCGTGGACGCACCACGGGCTCGCACAAGAAGGGCGCCTCCGGGGGCACCGGCGGCAAGGGCCGTCGGGCGCTGGCCGGCCGCGGCGCCACCCCGCCGGCGGAGATGCGCCCGGGGCACCCCGCCCAGCGGCGCGCCGCCGCCGACGCCCGGCGCCGGACCGAGCGCGACCGCAGCCGCCAGCGGGCCGAGGAGGCGCCCGAGCTGCTGCTCGGCCGCAACCCGGTGGTCGAGGCGCTGCGCGCGCAGATCCCGGCGACCGCGCTGTACGTGGTCACCGGCGACACGCGGGCGACCACCGACGAGCGGATCACCGAGGCGCTGCACCTGGCCAACGACCGGGGGCTGCCGCTGCTGGAGGTCGGCAAGGCCGAGTTCGACCGGATGTCCGGCGGTGCGCTGCACCAGGGCATCGGCCTGCAGGTGCCGCCCTACCAGTACGCGCACCCCGAGGACCTGCTCGACCTCGCCCGCGACTCCGGCCGGCCGCCGTTGATCGTCGCGATGGACGGGGTCACCGATCCGCGCAACCTGGGCGCCGTCGTCCGCTCGGCCGCCGCGTTCGACGCGCACGGCGTGGTCGTGCCCCAGCGGCGCTCGGTCGGGATGACCGCCTCCGCCTGGCGGACCAGCGCCGGTGCCGCGGCGCGGCTGCCGGTGGCGCGCGCGGTCAACCTCGCCCGGGCCCTGGGCACCTACCAGGACGCCGGGCTGATGACCGTGGGCCTGGCCGGGGACGGCGACGTCGACGTGCACGACTTCGACGGCTTCGCCGACCCGCTGGCACTGGTGGTCGGCGCCGAGGGTGCCGGGCTGTCCCGGCTGGTGCGCGAGCGCTGCGACGTCGTCATGCGGATCCCGATCGCGCGGGACACCGAGTCGCTCAACGTCAGCGTCGCCGCCGGCATCGCCCTCTACGCGGCGGCCAGCGCACGGCGGTAGGCGCGGGCAGACGGCCGCTCGGCCTGGTTGGTTGGGGACATGCCCTCGTTCACGTCGGTCGTCGGAGCAGCCACGGCCGCCTTCTCGGCCGCCCTCGTCGTGGCGCCCGGGGTCCTGATCAGACCCAGCGGGATGCCCGACACCGTGCAGACCCGGGCCCTGGTCCGCGCCCTCGGCGCCCGGGACACCGTGGTCGGTCTGACCATGGTGTCCGCACCGGCGGGCCCGGCCCGCGACCTGGCCGCTGCAGGGCGGGTCCTGTGCGACTGCGCCGACGCCGCCGTCCTCCCCTCGGCCGTGCCGGACCGGCGCAGGGCGACCGCGGTGCGCGTCTCGGCCGCCGCCTGGGGAGCCCTCGCGGTCGCGGCCGCGGTGCTGGACCGGCGCGCCGGCCGCTGAGCGCCCGCCCCTCCGGCGGCGGGAGCCGGTTCAGCCGACGAGCTGGGCGACCGTGTAGATGACCAGGCCGGCCAGGCCGCCGACGACGGTGCCGTTGATGCGGATGAACTGCAGGTCGCGGCCGACCTGCAGCTCGATGCGGCGGCTGGTCTCCTCGGTGTCCCAGCGGGCGACGGTGCCGCCGACCAGGTCGGCGATGTCGCCGGCGAAGCGCTCCACCAGGGAGCCCGCGATGCCGTGAGCGTGCCGCTGCACCAGCTCGCGCACCCGCGGGTCGGTCTGCAGCAGCCCGGCGGCCTCCCGGATGAGGCCGGTCACGCGGGTCCGCAGCAGCGAGTCGGGGTCGGCGGCGGCGGCGAGGGCGGCGTCCTTGAGGTTGGTCCACAGCGACCCCGACCAGGTCCGGACGGCGGGGTGCTCGAGCAGCTCCTTCTTCAGGTCCTCCACCCGGGCCGCCGTCGCCGGGTCGGTGCGCAGCGCGTGCACGTAGGCGCGCAGCCGGGCGTCGTAGGCCCGCCGCAGCTCGTGCCGCGGGTCGTCGCCGACCTCCTCGAGGAAGTCCTGGATGCCGGCGAACGCGCGGTCGAACACCCGGTCGTCCACCCAGTCGGGCACCCAGGCGGGGGAGGCGTCGCCGAGCTGCGCGCGGAAGACGACGCGGTTGTCCTGCAGGAACCGGGCCAGCCCGCGCAGGCCCGCGGAGAGCACCTCCTGGTGCCGGTCGCCGTCCACCACGAGCTCGAGCGCGCGGGCCACCGCCGGGGCGGCCGGCGTCGCGTGCAGCTTGCGGTCGACCAGACCGGCGACGGCGGGCCGTAGGTCGTCGTCCTTGAGCAGCCCGGCGACCGAGTGCAGCACCGCGCCGGCGTCCCCGGCCAGGCGCTCGGCCCGCCCCGGCGCGGCGAGGAAGGCGCCGAGCCGGCCGGGCACGTCGATGGTGGTCAGCTTGTCCTCGACCACGGCGCGGGTCAGGAAGTTTTCCTGGACGAACGTGCCCAGGCTGGCGCCGATCTGGTCCTTCTTGCGCGGGATGATCGCCGTGTGGGGGATCGGCAGCCCCAGCGGGTGCCGGAACAACGCGGTGACGGCGAACCAGTCGGCCAGCGCCCCGACCATCGAGGCCTCGGCGGTGGCCCGCACGTAGCCGACCCAGGCGCCGGCGTCCTCGCCGAGCAGCACGCAGCTGAGGAAGACCGCGGCGGTGAACAGGAACAGCCCGGTCGCCAGCCGCTTCATCCGGGCCAGGTCGCGGGCCCGCTCGGGGTCGTCGAGGGAGGCGGCCAGGGGACCCTGCGCGGAACTCGACGACACCCGTCCCAGCCTAGGAGGGCGGCCTCGTCCAGAGGCTCGCCCCGAGCCCTGACGGCCTCCTCGCAGGTGGCGGGCTCCGTCCTCCTCACCCCTCGCACGCTCGCGGCGAGCCTCTGGACGAGGCCTGGCGCGAGCCTGCGAGTGGGCGGGGGCACGGGGGTCCTCCACGAGGAGGACGAGGTCCTCCCTCAGCCCTCGGTGGCGCCCAGGGTCACGTCGACCTGGTCGGTCTGCTGCCCCCGGCGCACCGTGAGGGTCACCCCGTCGCCGGGGGCGGCGCTGCGGACGGCGGCGGTCAGCTCGGTCGAGGTGGTCACGACCCGGTCGTCGACCGCCGTGACGACGTCGCCGGCCTGCAGTCCCGCGTCGGACGCCGGGGTGCCGGGCTGCACCTGCACCAGCTGGGCGCCGGTCCCGACCTCGGGCTGGTCCTCGTCCCCGGCGGTCTGGGCACTCACACCCAGGTAGGTGATGTCGGCCGAGCCGTCGGCGACCAGCTCCTGGGCGATCCTCTGGGCGGTGTTGCCCGGGATGGCGAAGCCGACGCCGATGCTGCCGCTCTCCGCCGACTGGCCCGGCGCGCCCGAGGCCACCGTGGCGATGGCGGTGTTGATGCCGATCACCTCGCCGGCGCCGTTGACCAGCGCGCCGCCGGAGTTGCCCGGGTTGATCGCCGCGTCAGTCTGCAGGGCGTCGATCACGGTGGCGTCGCCCTCGGTCGACCCGGTGGCCACGGCCCGGCCCGTGGCGCTGACGATGCCGTCGGTCACGGTGTCCGACAGGCCCAGCGGGGCGCCGATGGCGACGGCGAGGTCGCCGACCTGCACCTCGTCGGAGTCGGCGAACTCGGCCGGGGTCAGGCCGGAGGCGCCCTCCAGCCTCAGCACGGCCAGGTCGTACACCGGCTGGGTGCCGACGACGGTCGCGTCGTAGAGGGTGCCGTCGGCGGTGCGCACCGACACGACGGTCGAGCCCGTGCCGTCCGGGTCGACGACGTGGTTGTTGGTCAGCACGTAGCCGTCCTCGCTGAGGACGACGCCGGACCCGCTGCCCGAGCCGGAGGCGCCGGTGACGTAGACGGTGACCCCGCTGGGCGCCGCCTTGGCCGCGGCCGCGGTGACCGCGGTCGCCGTCTCGGGGTTGGTGATGGTGACGTTCTGCGCGGCGGCCGTGCCGCCGCTGCCGGTGCCGTCCGGGCCGTCGGCGAGCAGGGCCACGCCGGCGCCGGCGCCGCCGCCGATCAGCGCCCCGGCGAGCAGGCCGGCGACGCCGATCCGCCACCGGCCGGACCGGCGGGGCGGGGTGGGCGTGGGCGGGAAGGGGCCCGGCTGCCCGTGCTGCTCGAACGGCAGCTGCTGCCCGGGAAGGGTGCCGTGCCCGGGTGCTGCGGACCCCGTCGGCGGCTGCCCGGGGGCGGGCTGCTGGGGCCAGGCCTGCGGCGCCCAGGGGCCCGGGGCCGGGTCGGGGGTGCCGTAGGGGTTCACGTGTCCTCGTCCTCCTCGTGGGCGGCCGTCCACCGCCGTCCGACTACCACTGTGGCCGGTGCGGCTGCCCCGACGCTGGTGGTCGCCTGTGATGTGCCTGGACGTGTCAGCGCGGGACGCCCGTGAGCAGCCGGCCCCGGGCCACCAGCTCCACCACGGTCCAGGCGGCCGTGACCTGCGCCGCGAGCAGGCCGACCAGCACCAGGAGCTGGGCCGCGCCGGCCTCCACGGGGCTGCCGTCCCCGAGCAGTACCCCGACGAAGGCGCCGGGCAGCGTGACGAGTCCGACGGTGCGGGTCTGGTCGAGCGGGGGCACCAGCGCCGTGGACGCGGCCGGCCGCACCACCTCGCGGACGGCGTCGCGCTGCAGCAGCCCGAGCGCGAGCGCGGCCTCGACCTCGCCGCGGCGGGCCGCCAGCTCCTCGCGCAGCCGGCGGCCGGCCAGGGAGGTCGCGGTCATCGCCCCGCCCACGAGGATCCCGGCGATCGGGATCACCGCCTCGCCGCGCAGCGGCACGGTGCCGCTGGCCAGCACCAGGGTCACCACCGGGATCGCGCCGACCAGCACGGGGACGGCGGCGGTGCCGACCCGGCGGGCCGTGCCGGCGTCGCGGACCGCCAGCCCGGTGGCGCGCCCGGCCGCGGTGACGGCCGCGACGCTGACCATGACCAGGACGAACAGCGCCGACAGCGCCAGTGAGCGCACGACGACGAGCAGGATCGCCGACACGGTGGCCAGCTGGACCGTCGCGCGCACCGCGGCGACGACGACCGGGCGCTCCAGGTCGAGACCGGACAGCCGGCCGGCCACCGCGGCGAGCACGGTCAGCAGGACCAGCGCCAGCGCGAGCCGGGGGCCGAGGTCGACGGCGGAGGAACCCACGGGCGACGATCATGCCCCGCTCGGTTCCACGTCCCGCGCTCGCGGACGTGTCGAGGACGACGGCCACCCCGCAGGGCCCTCCGCCTGAGCCTGTGCGGCGTGGGAGCCTCCTTCAGCCGACGGCGATGATCTCCTCCCGCGGCTCCTTGCCGGTCAGCCGGTGCACAGGGGAGACGAAGGCCATCGGCGAGGTGCAGTGCCGCAGCAGCCAGCGGTGCAGCGCGTCCATCGGCCGGTGCAGCAGACCGCCGTGGCCCGCGCACATCGCCAGCAGCGGGGTCGGGCAGGCCGCGGCCAGGACCCGGCCTCCCGTCGGCCCGGGGACCGAGGTGTGCGTCAGCCGCAGGTCCGGCCAGCGCTCGGCCCACCGCGGGGAGTCCGTGCCCCACTCGCCGCCGTCGTCCGCGCGGGTGTGCAGCACCAGCAGCGGGCGGTCGCTGCGCAGCGCCTCCTCCGCGGCGAAGACGGCCACCGGTTCGTCGTCCTCCCGCTCACCGAGGCCGAGCACCGCCACGTGCGGGCGGGAGCCGGTGCCGCCCGGCCGGGACCGCGGGACCACCACGACCGGCTTCGGTGACCGGGCGGCGACCCGCTGGGCGACCGAGGCGAGCACGAGCTCGTCGGCCGCGCCGGTCGTGGTGATGCCGAGGACGACGAGCTGGGCGTCCTCGGCCGCGCGCAGCAGCACCGTCACCGGCTCGCCGGGCACCACCTCGGTGGAGACGGCGACCGACGGCGCGGTGTGCACCGCGACCGTGTACGCCTGCGCCGTGGCGCCACGCGCCCGCTCGGTGGCGGGGGAGCCGGCCGCGCTGTGCCGTCCGAGGTGCCGGGTGGCGTGCACGATCCGCAGCGACGCACCCCGGCGGGCGGCCTCCTCGGCGGCCCACCGGACCGCCCGCAGCCCGCACTCGCTGCCGTCGGCGCCGACCACCAGGGGCGGCGCCTGCGGGCGGTCGTCCGCGGGGCCGGGCGTGGGCAGCGTCCCGGCAGGGATGGTGGTCGTCGTGGACACGGGCACCTCCGTATGACGGTCGTCCCCCCGTGGCTGGCGACGAGGTTCGTCGCAGGGAGCGCCCGAGGGAACCCGTGTCGACACGGAGGGTGCAAGACGGGTGCGGCTGGGTAGGGGCGGGGCCCGGGCCGCCGCTCCGCCGGTGACCGCCCGGTTCCGCGCGTCCGGCCCTGGAGGGTGCCCCGTGTCCACCCGCGGTCCGCTTCCCCGTCTCCTGCTGTGGTCCGGTGCCGTCGGCGGCGCCGGGCTGGCCGTCGTGGGTGGCCTCGCCCTGCGACCGCCGGGCCTGGTGGCGGTGGGGCTCGCCGCGGTGGTCTCGGCGTGCCTGGCCGCGGGGCTGGCCCGCGAGTCCCGGTCCCGGAGGACCGCCGTCGTCGACGCGGCCTGGAAGGCCGGGGTGGCGACCGTCGCGGTGCTGCTGGTCCTCTCGGGCACCGCCGTCCTCGGCGGGGCGGTCCTCACCCTGCTCGTTGCCGGGGTCGCCGCCGGGACGGCGACCGTGGTCTGGCTGGTCCGCAGTTCCGGGGGGACCGGGGCCGTGCGCCCGGCCGTCGCCGCCCCGTCGCCGCAGCCCTCCTCCCCGCTGCCGCCGGTCGCGTCGCTGTCGACCGGCGACCTGGGCCGCGAGTGGGTCCGCACCACGACGGCCCTCGGTGGCCCGCTGGACGCCCGCACCCGCGAGGCGATCGTCGTCCGCCGGCAGCAGACCCTCGACGAGCTCGAGCGACGCGACCCCGCCGGCTTCGCCCGCTGGATCGCCGGCCTCCCGCTGGCCGGCAGCGACCCGAGCGGGGACCTCGAGCACGGCGACGCCGCCGCCTGACCGCGCCGTCGGCGCGCCGTTCGCCAGGGGACGGCCCCGGGCGTCGTCGGGGCGCCGGCCCCGCCGGTCGAGGCCGCACCGGAGCAGCAGCAGGAGGGTGAAGGCGGCGTAGGCGGCCAGCAGCATCTGCCCGGGCAGCAGGAGCACCGCGCCCAGCTGCAGGCCAGGGCCCCTACGCCGACCGGCCACACGCCTGGCACCTGGCCATCGCCGACCGGCTGGCCGAGGCCGACCCCGAGCTGGTCCGCGGCACCCGTTCGCTCCCTGTCGACGTCACCGACCCGACCAGCGAGGCCGCGGCGACGTCGTGGTGGGAGGCGCTGACCGCGGCCGGCGGCGAGGGCATGGTCGTCAAGCCCGCGGCCAACCTGTCCCGGGACTCGTTCCCGTGTCCCGCCGGCGTGGACTATCGGAACAACCCGGCTGACGTGCTCTTTCGCTGTCCTGCCTGTCTTGCGCCAGGCCCCGTCCCAGGATGCGTTGCACTCGATCCTGGAATGCTCCGGTGCCACCTGGAACTCCTGGGCGGCGGGGACGGCGACTGGCCCAGGTCTCGTGGTGGTGGCGTCGACCGTCGCGTCCTCGGTGCGCCGGGGTGGCCTAAGAGCTGGATGCGAACGGCGAGTGGTGCTCGTGGCAGATGAGCCAGTTGCCGCTGCCCGTGTCGACGAACACGAGGGTGGTGCGGATGCGGCTGGACTGCTGTTCCCCCTGGAATCGGAATGATGCCCGGAAGGCGCAGGTGGCGACTGCCACAGGGCCGAACACGTCGATCTTGAGGTCGTCGGCGTGGGGATCGAGGTCATCTACGGCGCTGAATTGCTCGACCTCGGACCGCATCGCCGTCTCGTCGTCTTGGCGGTCGAGGGGTTCGAGGTCGTCGAATTTGGAGAACTTCGGCCCGGCCAGGTGGTAGGTCGTCAGGCGGTCGAAGTCCTTCACCGCACAGGCGTCGAGGATCTCGTCGATGCGGGTGGCGATGGCCGCCTGGGCCTCGGGGAACAGGTCGTTCAGGATGTCGGGACGGATCATGTCGGTGCTCATGGCTGCTCCACTGCGAGCGCACGGTGAGTCGACCCGGCAGGCGCGGCCGAGCCGCGTGGGCATTCTCGTCGCGGCTCGTGACCGGGGGTAGGAACCTGGCCGCCGGCTCCTCCAGCGGTCAGCGGGTGGACGCAGCGACCTGCCCGACCGTCGTCCGGCCCGGTGTTGGGCAAGTTGTCCCCGCGCAGTCCCTATCCTTGTCCCGGGACTTGTTCCCATGTCCCGCCGGCGTGGCGCAACTGGTAGCGCACCCGACTTGTAATCGGGCGGTTGGGGGTTCGAGTCCCCCCGTCGGCTCTACGACGTGCAGCTCAGCGCGTCGGCCGCTGGAGGACCTGGATGCGGCCGCCGTGGACCTGGCGACGTCCCGTCGCGTGGTGGGCGGGCGGCGGCCTCGCTAGCGTGACGCCCGGCCGGCGGCGAGACGACGGCGCCGGGGAGCCCGACCCAGGAGGCGGCCGTGTCCGACCACGTGTACCGGTTGAGCGAGATCGTCGGCAGCAGCCAGACCAGCGTCGACGACGCCATCCGTACCGCGATCCGCAAGGCCGCGGAGACGGTGCGGCACATCGACTGGTTCGAGACCAAGGAGATCCGCGGTCAGGTCGTCGACGGCGACGTGGCCTACTTCCAGGTGCGGCTGTCGGTCGGCTTCCGCGTCGAGTAGCAGGCACCTGAAGGGTCCCGCCGCGAGCCTGCGAGTGGCGGGGAGGGGGTCCTCTCTAGTCGAAACTGCCGGCGCCGTCCCGCCGGTAGCGGGCGCGGCGTTCGGCCTGCTCGCGCTCGCTGCGCTCGGCCCGCACCCGCGCCGCCGTCCCCGCCGGGTACCCGGCCTTGGCGACGCGGTGCTCGGTGGTCTCGACCATGAACGCCAGAGAGAAGATGAGCCCCATGAGCAGCCCGCCCGCCGCGGCCGAGAGCCGATAGACCAGCGGCACGGGGACGACGGCGATGCACAGGACCAGCACCGGCAGCAGCTGCACCACCGCCCGGGTCAGGTGGCGGCGCACCCAGCCGGGCTCCGTCGTGTCGGCCAGCACCCACGGGGAGAGCTCCCGCGGCAGCCGGCCGCCCAGCGCGTAGCGCACCCACTGCACCGGCGTGGGGCGGGGCGCGGTCGTACGGGTTCGCACACCGACGACGGTAGGCCGGGGAGGGCGTTGCCGGGGGCCTGTGAGCGGGAGCACACTCGCCCGCGACCCGACGGCGAGGAGGTCCGGCATGCACATCCGTCAGCTGCTCCGCCGCAAGGGCGGCGACGTGGCCACCATCGAGGCGAGCGCCAGCGTCCGCGATGCCCTGGCGCTGCTCGCCGAGCACGGGATCGGCGCCCTGGTGGTCTCCGCCGACGGCCGTCGCGTCGACGGGATCGTCTCGGAGCGGGACGTCGTCCGGGCGCTGCACCAGCGCGGTGCGGCCCTGCTGGCCGACCCGGTCTCCAGCGTGATGACCGCACAGGTGCACACCTGCGTGCCCGACGCCGGCGTCGAGGAGCTGGCCCGCACGATGACCGAGCACCGGGTGCGGCACGTGCCGGTCGTCGACGGCGGCGTGCTGGTCGGGATCGTCTCCATCGGGGACGTCGTCAAGGCCCGGCTCGACGAGCTGGAGGAGGAGCGCGCCCAGCTCGTCGACTACATCCAGACGACCTGAGGGTCGCTCGGTCAACCCGTTGGCCGGCGCAACGACGCCGGGCGTAGCGTGAGGCGCGTGGACGAGCGGCGCGCCGGGGTCGCCTCCGGTCTGGCCGCCTACGGCCTCTGGGGGCTGTTCCCGCTCTACTTCCCCCTGCTCGAGCCGGCCGGCGGGCTGGAGATCGTCGCCCACCGGGTGATCTGGTCGCTGGTCTTCGTGGCCGTCCTGCTGACCGTGGTGCGGGCCTGGCCGCAGGTCCGGGCGACGGTCACCGACCGCCGGTCGCTGCTGGTGCTCCTCGGCGCCGCGGTGCTCATCGCGGTCAACTGGCTGGTCTTCGTCTACGCGGTCAACTCCGGGCACGTGGTGGAGACCTCGCTCGGCTACTTCATCAACCCCCTGGTCAGCGTGCTGCTCGGCGTCGTGGTCTTTGCCGAGCGGCTGCGCCGGTTGCAGTGGGTGGCGGTCGGCATCGCCGCCGTCGCCGTGGGCGTGCTGACCGTCGACTACGGCCGCCCGCCGTGGATCGCGCTGACGCTCGCGGTCACCTTCGGCCTCTACGGGCTGATGAAGAAGCTCGTCCGCGTCGGCGCGGCGCCCGGGCTGTTCGTGGAGACCGCGCTGGTCGTCGTCCCGGCGGTGGCGGTGCTCGGCGTCCTGCACGCGCAGGGGGAGGGGGCGGCGGGCAACACCGGGACCGGACACCTGCTGCTGCTCCTCAGCTCCGGCGTGGCGACCGCCGTCCCGCTGCTGCTGTTCGCCGGCGCGACCCGGCGCATCCCGCTGTCCACGGTCGGGCTGCTGCAGTACGTGACGCCGCTGATGCAGCTGGCGATCGGCGTCTTCGTGTACGAGGAGCCGATGCCGCCGGCCCGGCTGGCCGGCTTCGTGATCGTCTGGGTGGCGCTGGCCGTCTTCACCGTGGACAGCCTGCGCTCCGCCCGTGCCGGGGCCCGGCGGCGGACGGCGGAGGCGGCTCCCGCTCCGGTCTGACCCGCGGTCGGACGGCGCGGCCGCCGGCGGCCCGGGATGTCGGTGGGCGGGACTACCGTCGGGGGTATCCCGAGAGAGGAAGTCCCGTGTCTGCCGACCCAGCTCCCGCGGTCTCCCCGCCGGGGGGCGAGGTGCCTCTTCCCCCGCCGGCCGACCCGACTGCCCCGACCACCCCCGCCGCCCCGCCCGGTGGCCTCACCCGCCGCGAGCACGAGATGCTCGCCTTCGAGCGGCAGTGGTGGCGCCGTCCCGGCGCCAAGGAGACGGCCATCCGTGACCGCTTCGGCCTGGCCCCCACCCGCTACTACCAGGTGCTGAACGCCCTGGTCGACCGGCCTGCGGCGCTGGAGGCCGACCCCCTGCTGGTGCGGCGGCTGCGGCGGCTGCGCGCCGCGCGGGGACAGCGGCGATCGTCTCAGTTCCTGGGCAACGGGAGCCGCGGCATCTAGATTTGGTCACCGTGGGCAGGCACGCGGCATCAGGCGGTGACGGACCGGACCGGGGGAGTGCCCCGGTCCCGCACGGTCGTCGCCGCACCGACGGGCCGCGCGACGCGCCCCCCGCCGAGTACGAGTTGAGCGACCACCCGACGGCGCCCAGCCGCAGTCGCGCCGATCGCAGGCGTGACGGCCTGCTCGACGCGGAGGAGGACCCGGGCCGCCGGCGTCCCCCGCAGGGCCGGACGGTGCCACCCGCCGCCCCGCCCCGCGCCGGCGCACCTGCCCGGCCTGCCGTCCCGGCCTCGTCGCGCGGCGGCGTCGCCGCACGTCCGGGCAGCCCGGCAGCGGCTCCGCCCCGCCCTGCCGCGGGCGCCACCCGCGCCGCCGCTCCGTCGCCGACGCCCGGCCGCGTCGCCGCCCCCGCCGCCGGGGCTCCGGTCGCCGGAGCTCTCCTCGCCGGTGCCGGACGCACCGCCGCCCCCGCCCGGCCGGTCCCGGTCGCCGGCCGGGCGCGCCCCGCGCCCCCCGCCGAGCGCCCCCGTCCCGCGGAGCCCGCGCCGCAGACCCGCGTGCGGTTGCCGGTGCCACCCGCCGCTGCACCCGCCGCGCCCGCGGCTCCGGCCGCCCCGCGCACCACCGTCGCCCCGTTCCAGGCGGTCCCCACGCCCGACGCCGGCGAGGAGCCGGCCACCAGCAGGCCCGCCGCGACACCCCGCCGCCGCGCCGCGGACCGCGTCCGCGCCTGGGCCGACGACGCCACGCCGCACCGCAGCGGGGCCCCGACCGGCCTCCAGGCCGAGCCGACCCGGTCCGCCGGTCCGTCTGCGGCCGCGGCGCCCGCCCCGGGCGCCGCCCCGGGGTACCGCGACTGGACCAGCCCCTCCCGCACCCGCGACGAGGCCCCGCTGCTGCCGCCGGCGACGGAGGCGATCCCGGACCGGACCCCCGCCGGATCGTCCCGGGCGGCTGCGCCGGCCACCGAGGCGATCCCGGACCGGACGCCCGCCCGGGACGACGACGGGTACGACCTCGACGACGACCGCGACGACCTCGACGAGGACGGGTACACGGACGGCGACCGGCACGGCGACGAGGACCGCCCCGGACCGGACACCGGGAGCGGCACCGGCGTCGTCGGCGGCCGCGCCGCGTTCCGGGCCGAGCGCCAGGCGGCCGAGGCCGAGCGGCTGCGCGCCGTCCGTGCGGCCCGGCAGGAGGAGGTGCGCGGCTCCGGCGTGCGCCGCGCCGCGGTGGCCCTGCTGGCCGTGGCCGTGGTCGCCCTCGTGGTGCTCGGCGTCTACTCCTTCACCTCGCCGGAGGCGCAGGAGGCCGCGCGCAGCGCGCCGACCACGGCCGCGCCGACGACGGCGGCTCCGACGGCGGTCCCGACGTCGGCCCTGCCGCCGCTGGACGTCGCGCCGCTGCCGCCGGTCGACGCCGCTCCCGCCACGCCGGTCCGCGCGCCGGTGACCGTGCTCAACGCCACGGGCGTCTCCGGGCTGGCCGGCGACATCGCCGCCGAGCTGACCGGCGGCGGCTGGGAGTCCGCGGGCGTCGGCGAGTACCCGGGCGCGGACGTCGCGACGACCACCGTCTACTACACCCCGGGTGACCAGGCCCAGTACGCCGCCGCGATCCAGCTGGTGCAGCAGTTCCCGCAGGTCAGCGGCCCGGCGGAGCGCTTCTTCGAGGTCCCGGACGCCGCGGCGCCCGGCCTCGTGGTGGTCGCCACCGGCGAGTGGGTGCCCTAACCGCGCCCGGCCGCCCCAGGAACCCCTGGGCGCGGCCGTCCGTTGGCGGCTCCGTGCGACCCGTCCGCGGGCTCCTGCGTCCCCGCCCGCGCCCCGGCGCTCGCGCGACGTCGGCCGCCCTGCTCCTGCTGCTCACCCTGGCCGTGGCCGGGCTGCTGCCTCCAGCCCCGGCCGGTGCCGCCGAGGACGTCGCCACCGAGGAGGCGCGGGTCCCGGTCGGCCAGGGTGCCGACGCCGCGGAGCTGGACACCACGCTGTTCCTGCCCGCCTCGGCGACCGCCGGCGACCCGGCGCCGGCGGTGGTGCTCGCCCACGGCTTCGGCGGCAGCAAGGACTCGGTGGCCGACGACGCCCGCGACCTCGCCGGGCGCGGCCACGTCGTCCTCACCTACTCCGCCCGCGGCTTCGGGGCGAGCACCGGCCGGATCGGCCTCAACGACCCGCGCTTCGAGGTGGCCGACCTGTCCGCGCTGCTCGACCGGCTCGCCGAGCGGGACGACGTCCTGCTCGACGGCGACGGCGACCCGCGCGTCGGCGTCGCCGGGGCCTCCTACGGCGGGGCGCTGGCCCTGCTCGGTGCCGGCTACGACGACCGGATCGACGCCATCGCCGCGCAGATCACCTGGCACTCCCTGACCGCCGCGCTGTTCCCGTCGCAGGTGGGCGACCCGGCCGCCGGCACCGTCGCGGCCACCCCGCAGGCGCAGGACGGCGGGGTCTACAAGCGGCTGTGGTCGGGCCTGTTCTTCGGGATCGGGTCGACGCCGCTCGGCGGGCTGCTCGGCGGGCCCGGCGGCGGTGACCTGGAGAACGGCGACGTGCCGGAGGACGTGGCGGCCGCGCTGCCGTCGATCGACCCGGCGGCGGTGGACCCGCAGGCGGTCGAGCAGCTGCTCACCTGCGGCCGCTTCAGCGCGGAGGTCTGCGCGGCCTACCAGTCGGCGGCCTCCACCGGCACGCTCACCCCCGAGATCGCCGCCGTGCTGGACCGCAGCAGCCCGGCCACGGTCCTGGACCGGATCGACGCGCCGACCCTGCTGGTGCAGGGCACGCAGGACTCGCTGTTCGGCCTCGGCCAGGCCGACGCCAACGCCCGCGGCATCGCCGCCGACGGCACCTCCGTCAAGGTCGTCTGGTACCAGGGCGGCCACGACACCCAGGCCTCCGAGCGCACGACCGAGGACCTGCGCGAGCAGGTCGCCGGCTGGTTCGACCGGCACCTGCGGGGCCAGGGCGCGGACCCGGGCACCGGCTTCGAGTTCCCGGCCCCGACCGGTGTGACCGCGACCGTCGGCACCGTCCAGGGCGGCAACCGCACCGTCACCGCGCCGGCCTATCCCGGCCTGGCCGGCGCCGAGCCCGCGCAGCGCTCGGCGATCGCCGTCGACGGCCCGCTGCAGCCGGTGGTCACGCCCGCCGGGGGCACGCCGGCCGCGATCACCGTCGTCCCGGGGCTCGGCGCGCTGGCCTCGGCGCTGTCCGGCACGGCCTTCGAGGTCCCCGGCCAGTTCGCCGCCTTCGAGAGCGAGCCGCTGGAGGACGCGGTGGAGGTCGTCGGCGCCTCCACGATCGACCTCGCCGTCGCCGCGCCCGGCGGCTCGGCCACTCTCTTCGCCAAGCTCTACGACGTCGGCCCCGACGGGCAGGCGACGCTGCCGGCGGGCCTGGTCGCCCCGCTGGCGCTCACCGGCCTGTCCGCCGACCCCAGCGCGCCGACGCGGGTGCGCGTGACGCTGCCGGGGATCGTGCACCGCTTCGAGGCCGGGCACACGATGCGCGTGGTGGTCTCCTCGACCGACCAGGCCTTCGCCCTGCCGACCGAGGCGGCCGTCTACTCGGTCGCGCTGGCCTCCGGTGGGGACGCCGCCGCGCTCGCCGTCCCGGAGGTCGGCGGGCGCACCGAGGCCGCCGGCGGCACCTCTCGCTGGTGGGTGCTGCTCGGCGTCGTCCTGGCGCTGGGCCTGCTCGGCC
The DNA here is from genome assembly GCF_054050015.1 of Geodermatophilus sp. SYSU D01176. Lineage (NCBI taxonomy): Bacteria > Bacillati > Actinomycetota > Actinomycetes > Geodermatophilales > Geodermatophilaceae > Geodermatophilus > Geodermatophilus sp. SYSU D01176. The sequence continues at coordinate 170,454 of NZ_JBJGYN010000003.1, forward strand.
GGCTCGCGGCCGCGCTGTGGGGCAGGCACCGGCGGCGGCAGGTCTCGCACGTCGAACCCGACGGCGAGGAGGTGCCGCTGCGCTTCACCGGCGTCACCAAGGCCTACAAGGACGGCTTCGTCGCCGTCCGCGACCTCTCCTTCGAGGTGCGCCGCGGTCAGGTGCTCGGCCTGCTCGGCCCCAACGGCGCCGGCAAGACGACGTCGCTGCGCATGCTCATGGGCCTGATCCGGCCGACCGACGGGCGGATCACCGTCTTCGGTCACGAGATCCGGCCCGGCGCGCCGGTGCTGTCCCGGCTCGGGTCCTTCGTCGAGGGCACCGGCCTGCAGCCGCACCTGTCCGGCCGGGACAACCTGCGGCTGTACTGGGCCGCCACCGGTCGGCCGGCCGAGGACGCGCACATGGCGGAGGCGATCGAGGTCGCCGGCCTCGGTGCCGCCATCGACCGGCCGGTGCGCCGCTACAGCCAGGGCATGCGCCAGCGGGTCGCGATCGCCCAGGCGATGCTCGGCCTGCCCGACCTGCTGGTCCTCGACGAGCCGACCAACGGGCTCGACCCGCCCCAGATCCACGCCATGCGCGAGGTGCTGCGCTCCTACGCCGCCACCGGCCGCACGGTCATCGTCTCCAGCCACCTGCTCAGCGAGATCGAGCAGACCTGCAGCCACGTCGTCGTCATGGCCAAGGGGCAGAAGATCGCCCAGGGCACGGTGGAGGAGATCGTCGGCACCGGCGGGTCGGTGCTGGTCGGGCTGGCCGACGGCGGCGACGCCGACCGGGCGGCCGCCGTCCTGACCGGGCTGCCCGGGGTGACGGTGGAGCACACCGACGAGGGGCTGGTGGCCGACCTCGACGGCACCGGCCGGGCGCGGGCGCTGCAGGCGCTGGTGGCCGCCGGCATCGCGGTGGACGCGTTCACGCCGCGCCGTCGGCTGGAGGACGCGTTCCTGGCACTGGTGGGGGAGTCGTGAGCGTCGGCGAGGACGACGGCCGGGGGAGCACCGCAGGGAGCGCCGGCGACCGAGGAGCGGATCGAGGTTGGAGTCGAGCCGTGGACCTGGCGCACGTGCAGCCGACCGGGGCGGTGGCGGGCTACCGGCCCGAGCGCACGCTGCGGCTGTCGGTCGAGCTGCGCCGGCAGTTCAAGCGCCGGCGCACCCTCGGCGTGCTGGTGCTCATGGTGGCGCTGCCGCTCATCCTCATCGCCGCCCTGCAGCTGGGCGGCTCCGAGGAGGCCGAGGAGAACACCCGCATCAACCTCGTCGACGTCGCGACCTCCAGCGCGCTGAACTTCACGCTGTTCGTGCTGTTCGCGACGACGAGCTTCTTCCTGGTCGTCGTCTACGCGCTGTTCTTCGGCGACACGGTGGCCGCCGAAGCCCAGTGGGGGTCGCTGCGCTACACGCTGGCCACCCCGGTGCCGCGGATGCGGCTGCTCCGGCAGAAGTGGCTGGCCGCGTTCGTGCTCTCGGCGGGTGCGCTGCTCACCCTGGTGGTCACCGCGCTGGTCGCCGGCGGCACCGCGTTCGGCTTCGGCGCCGTCCAGACACCGGTCGGCGTCACCCTGGGCCAGGGGGAGGGGCTGCTGCGGCTGGCCGGGATGGTCGGTTACCTCGCCGTCCACCTGCTCGTCGTCGGCACGCTGGCGTTCTGGCTGTCCACCGTGACCGACGCGCCGCTGGCGGCGGTGGGCGGCGCGGTGTTCACGGTGTTCGTCTTCGCGATCCTCGACCAGGTCGAGCAGCTCGGCTCCATCCGCGACTTCTTCCCGACCGCGGAGGAGTTCGCCTGGACCGACCTGCTGCAGACCCCCGTCGACTCCGGCGACCTGTTCCGCGGCGTGGTCCAGTCGCTGGTCTACGCGGCTGTCTTCACGGCGCTGGGGTTCCGGCACTTCTCCCGCCGCGACGTCACCAGCTGACGAAGGACCCCGTCCTCCCCACCCCTCGCAGGCTCGGGGCGGTGCCCTGGACGGGGCCTACAGACTGGCGCGGACGGCCTGCGCCCAGCCCTCGCCCATGGGGGCGTCGGTCACCGTCACGTTGGGGACGGCGGCCAGCAGGTCGGCCATCCCGTCGACCGTGGCCCCGTTCGCGGTGATCCACAGCCGGTCGACCGCCGGCGCCATCTCCAGGTCGCTGACGCTGTCGCCGACCGCCACCGCGTCGGCCGGGGTCAGCCCGCGGCGCTCGAGGTCCCAGGCGATCGCCGCGCCCTTGGAGATGCCGCGCGGCATCAGGTGGTAGACCCGCGGCGGCAGCGCCTCGGGGGCCAGCGTCATCCGCGACGTCGCCGGGATCGCACCGTTGTCCTTGAGCGTCAGCCAGCCCAGCTCCCGCTCGGCCAGCTCGGCGTCCACGGCCAGCGGGTCGACCCGGCCGCGCAGCAGCGCGTCGGTGAGGTGGGTGGCGTGCCAGGGCGCGTGCCACTCCAGCCGGCCGGGGTGGCGGGCCAGCAGGTCCTCGACGATCCCCAGCTCGGCCATGACCTCCATCGGTGTCCGATCGGCGTACTCGTCGGGCAGCGCCCCGGTCAGCTGGTGCACGCCGCGGCCGCCGTCCCAGCTCACCACGGAGCCCAGCTCGGCGATGGCGCCGTCCGCGGCGAAGATGCGCGCGGCCTCCACCACCTGCTCGAAGGTGCGCCCGCTGACCAGCACCAGGGCGACACCGGCGTCGTGCAGGTCGTGCAGCGCGGTGGCCGGGTCGGCGGTGAGGCCCCGCGCCGCGGTGTGCCAGAACGAGCCCCGCGGCCCGACCATCGTGCCGTCCAGGTCGGTGTAGACGACGCGCGTGCTCACCGGACCATCCTGGACCCGGCCGCTGCGCCGCCCGCCACGTGGGTAGAGTCGCGGGCGTTCCACTCATCCAGAGGGGCAGAGGGACACGGCCCGACGAAGCCCCGGCAACCGCCGCCTCGCGCGTCCAGCGCAGCGGAAGGGTGCCAATTCCGTCCCGCGCGGCTCGACGGCCCGACGCGGGGAAGATGAGGAGGTAGTCGTCGCATGACCCTGACCGCTCCTGGTTCCCAGCAGGCCGACTCCAGCGCGGGCGGCCCCGTTCCGCCGTCCCCGGCCCGCGGACTCGTGTGCCGCAACTGCGGCGCCACCTTCGGGTTGATCGCCGAGCACGCCTGCGCCGAGTGCTTCGGCCCGCTGGAGGTCGACTACGACCCCGAGCTGATGCGGGCGGTTACCCGCGCGCAGATCGAGGCCGGTCCGCAGAACATCTGGCGCTACGCCGCGCTGCTGCCGGTGGGCCAGGACCCGGCCGACCGCGTCACCCTGGACCCCGGCATGACCCCGCTGGTGCGCGCCGATCGGCTGGCCGCCGAGCTGGGCCTCACCGGCGGGCTGTGGGTCAAGGACGACTCGGCCAACCCCACGCACTCGTTCAAGGACCGCGTGGTGAGCCTGGCCGCCACCGCGGCCAAGAGGCTCGGCTACAGCAAGATCGCCGCCGCCTCGACCGGCAACCTGGCCAACTCGGTGGCCGCGCACGCCGCCCGCGTCGGCCTGCCCTCCTTCGTCTTCATCCCGTCGGACCTCGAGCCCGGGAAGGTCGTCCAGTCTGCGGTCTACGGGCAGACGCTGGTCGCCGTCGACGGCTCCTACGACGACGTCAACCGGCTGACCAGCGAGCTCGCCGAGACCGACGAGTTCGAGGACACCGCGTTCGTCAACCAGAACGTGCGGCCCTACTACGCCGAGGGTTCCAAGACGATGGGCTACGAGCTCGCCGAGCAGCTCGGCTGGCGCATCCCGGCCCAGGTCGTCATCCCGATGGCGTCGGGCTCGCTGCTCACCAAGGTGGACAAGGCGTTCCGCGAGCTGACCGCGGCCGGCATCGTCGAGGCCACGGAGTGGACGATCTTCGGCGCCCAGTCCGCCGGCTGCGACCCGATCGCCACCGCCTTCGACAACGGCTGGGACGTCGTCAAGCCGGTCAAGCCCACCGGCATCGCCAAGTCGCTGAACATCGGCAACCCCGCCGACGGCCCGTACGCGCTCGACGCCATCCGGCGCACCGGCGGCGCCGTCGGCCGGGTGGACGACCCCCAGATCGTGCAGGGCATCCGCGACCTGGCCCGCACCACCGGCGTCTTCGCCGAGACCGCGGGCGGGGTGACCACCGCGGTCCTGCGCCAGCTGGTCGAGGACGGCCGGCTGGACCCGGCGAAGGAGACCGTCATCCTGAACACCGGCGAGGGGCTGAAGACCCTCGACCCGCTGGAGCCGGTGGTCGGGCCGACCCACCGGGTGTCGCCGTCCCTGGCATCGCTCCGGGAGGCCGGACTCATCGGCTGACCGGTAGGGTGGCGCGCTCCCGCGTCCCAGGGGTGGCGTCCCCCGATCCGGTGTGGCGTGTGCGTGAGTCTGGTCTCACCACGCGTTTTGTGCTGTACCTTCTCCCGCGGTTCGGTTCCACGTTCGTGTTCGACGGGCGGAAGAGCTCGACCCGGCCTCCCTGGTCGGTGGGGGGCCGTCCGCACGCACGAACGTGGGAGCACACGTGGCACAGGGCACCGTGAAGTGGTTCAACGCCGAGAAGGGCTTCGGCTTCATCGCCGTTGACGGCGGTCAGGACGTCTTCGTCCACTACTCGGCCATCCAGATGGACGGCTACAAGAGCCTCGACGAGGGCCAGCGGGTCACCTTCGAGGTCGTCCAGGGCGAGAAGGGCCCCCAGGCCGACGCTGTGCGGACCGCCTGACCTGAGCCCACCGGAGGCCCGGTCCCCCTCGCGGGGGCCGGGCCTCCGTGCTGTTCCACCTCAACCGGGACGACGTGCGGTGCCCTGCGCGGACGACCGACGAGCGGGGCCCGGAGGGTCCCCGAGGAGGGACGTGGACGGCCTCCGTGCAGGTCGGGGACTGCACGTGGCCGCCGTGTCGTCCGGAGGACGACCGTGTGCTTGCACTCGGCAGGGTCGAGTGCCAGACTCGCGATTGGCACTCGACAGTGCCGAGTGCCAATCAGGTCGGAACGGTGAGGCACTGGTGTGCGGGCCGACGGAGTGCCCGCGGCGCCGGTGTCGTCCGTCGCGGGCGCCGATCCCGGCCGTGCAGCGATCCATGCATGGAGGACATCACCACATGGCCAAGATGATCGCCTTCGAGGAAGAGGCTCGCCGCGGCCTCGAGCGGGGCATGAACACCCTCGCCGACGCCGTCAAGGTGACCCTCGGCCCCAAGGGCCGCAACGTCGTCCTCGAGAAGAAGTGGGGCGCCCCCACCATCACCAACGATGGTGTGAGCATCGCCAAGGAGATCGAGCTCGAGGACCCGTGGGAGAAGATCGGCGCCGAGCTCGTCAAGGAGGTCGCGAAGAAGACCGACGACGTCGCGGGTGACGGCACCACCACCGCCACCGTGCTCGCCCAGGCGCTCGTCCGCGAGGGTCTGCGCAACGTCGCCGCCGGCGCCAACCCGATGGCTCTGAAGAAGGGCATCGAGAAGGCCGTCGAGTCGGTCACCGAGTACCTCCTCTCGACCGCCAAGGACGTCGAGACCAAGGAGCAGATCGCCGCCACCGCGTCGATCTCCGCCGCTGACCCGGCCATCGGCGAGCTCATCGCCGAGGCGATGGACAAGGTCGGCAAGGAAGGCGTCATCACCGTCGAGGAGAGCAACACCTTCGGCCTCGAGCTCGAGCTCACCGAGGGCATGCGCTTCGACAAGGGCTACATCTCGCCCTACTTCGTCACCGACGCCGAGCGCATGGAGGCCGTCCTCGACGACCCGTACGTGCTCGTCGTCAACAGCAAGATCAGCTCGGTCAAGGACCTGCTCCCGCTGCTGGAGAAGGTCATGCAGTCGGGCAAGCCGCTGGCCATCATCGCCGAGGACGTCGAGGGCGAGGCCCTGGCGACCCTGGTGGTCAACAAGATCCGCGGGACCTTCAAGTCCCTCGCGGTGAAGGCCCCCGGTTTCGGTGACCGCCGCAAGGCCATGCTGACCGACATCGCCATCCTCACCGGTGGCCAGGTCATCAGCGAGGAGGTCGGCCTCAAGCTCGACACCGCCGACGTCTCCCTGCTGGGCCGCGCCCGCAAGGTCGTCGTCACCAAGGACGAGACGACGATCGTCGAGGGTGCCGGTGACAGCGACCAGATCGCCGGCCGGGTGAACCAGATCCGCGCCGAGATCGAGAAGTCGGACTCCGACTACGACCGCGAGAAGCTGCAGGAGCGCCTGGCCAAGCTGGCCGGTGGCGTCGCCGTCATCAAGGCCGGCGCCGCGACCGAGGTGGAGCTCAAGGAGCGCAAGCACCGCATCGAGGACGCGGTGCGCAACGCCAAGGCCGCCGTCGAGGAGGGCATCGTCGCCGGTGGTGGCGTCGCCCTGGCGCAGGCCACCACCGTCGCGTTCGAGAAGCTCGAGCTCGAGGGTGACGAGGCGACCGGTGCCAACATCGTGCGCGTCGCGCTCGAGGCGCCGCTGAAGCAGATCGCCGTCAACGCCGGCCTCGAGGGCGGCGTCGTCGCGGAGAAGGTCCGCAACTCGGAGACCGGTCAGGGCCTCAACGCCGCGACCGGCGAGTACGTGGACCTGGTCGCCAGCGGGATCATCGACCCCGCCAAGGTGACCCGCTCGGCGCTGCAGAACGCCGCCTCCATCGCGGCGCTCTTCCTCACCACCGAGGCCGTCATCGCCGACAAGCCGGAGAAGGCCGCCCCGGCCATGCCGGGCGGCGACGGCGGCATGGGCGGTATGGACTTCTGAGTCCAGCCACCCGCCGAGCAGCTCCGCCGACCACGGCTCGGCCGGTCGCTCGGTAGTACCTGCACTGCCCGGCAGGGGCGGTCCCGCACTCGCGGGGCCGCCCCTGTCGGCGTTCTGCGGCGGTCTGTCCCGACGGCGAGATCACGCGATCTCGCACGGATGCGCCCCCTGGAGCGTCCGAGATCGCGCGATCTCGACGGAGGAGGGCTCAGGCCTCGGGCGCGCAGCAGCAGAACTCGTTGCCCTCGGGATCGGCGAGCACGTCCCAGCCGATCTCGGCGTCCCGGGCGCGCAGCAGCGTCGCCCCGGCCGCCTGCAGCGCCGCCGAGTCGCCGACGACGTCGAGGTGCACCCGGTTCTTGACCGTCTTCGGCTCGGTCACCGGGTTGAGCCAGATCAGCGGACCGGCACCGGCGGGGTCCTCGATGGGCACCGGCCACCCCGGCTCCCGCGGCTCGGCCGAGGGACGGCGCACGTAGCCCAGGGCGGCGCACCACCAGTCGGCCATCGCCTGGTGGTCGCGGGCGTCGAGGCAGAGGTCCTTGAAGCGGGCGGGTGCGGTGGGCATGCCGTCACCCCAGCACACAGTCAGCGCACGTCAGTCCCGGCTATCGCTGCCCAGCAGCCAGCCGGCGGGTTCGGCCAGTGCGTCGGCCTCCGCGGGGCCCCACGAGCCGGGCTCGTAGCGGTGCACCCGCGGCGGCCGTTGCTGCAGCGGGGCGAACGCCCGCCACGCGTTGGCCAGCCCCTCGCTGCTGGTGAACAGCGATCGGTCGCCGACGAGCACGTCGTGCAGCAGGGAGACGTAGGGCGGCAGTGGCGTCCCCCCGGGGACGTCGGCCAGCTGCAGCGTGGCGGTCGCCGTCGCGAGGCTCAGGTCGGGGCCGGGCTCCTTCGCCACGACCTGCAGGTCCACCGCGCCGGACCCGGACAGCGACAGGGACAGCACGTTGCCGTGCCCGGGGGTGTCGGTCACCGGTCCCTCCGGACGGCGCAGCAGCAGGCTCACCCGCTGCTCGCTCGCGGCCATGCGCTTCCCGGTCCGCAGCACGAACGGGACGCCGTGCCAGCGGTCGGTGTCGACCCACAGCCGGGCGGCCACGTAGGTGTCGGTCTGCGAGTCGTCGGCCACGCCGTCGATCCCGGTGTAGCCGTCGAACTGGCCGAGCACCACCTCGTCCGGGTCCAGGGGCCGGAAGGCGGCGAGCACGCCCTCGCGCGCGGCCAGCAGGTCGGGGGCGGCGAAGCTGACCGGCGGCTCCATCGCGACTTCGGCGGCCAGCTGGAACAGGTGGGTGACCAGCATGTCGAGGGCGGCGCCCGTCGAGTCGTAGAACTGCGCGCGCTGGGCGACGTCGAGGTCCTCGGGGACGTCGATCTGCACCTGCGCCACGTGGTCGCGGTGCCACACGTGCTCGAACAGGCCGTTGGCGAACCGGAGCACGTGCAGGTCCTGGGTGCCCTCCTTGCCCAGGAAGTGGTCGATGCGGAAGACCTGCTCCTCGTCGAGCACCGACAGCACCAAATCGTCGAGCTCGCGGAAGGTCTCCGGCGAGGTGCCGTAGGGCTTCTCGTAGACCACCCGCGCGCCCTCCGTCAGCCCGTGCTGCTGGAGCGCCTGGGTCAGCTTCTCGAAGGCCGCGGGCGGGACGGCGAGGTAGTGCACCAGCTGCGGCTGCCCGCCCAGCTCGTCGCGGGCCTCGGTGAGGACGTCGAGCAGGCTGCCCGGGTCGGTCTCCTCGAAGCCGCCCCCGGCGAAGCGGAGCCGCGCGGCGAACGCCTCCCACGCCTGCTGCGCCTCGTCGTCCGCCTCGCCCAGCGGTCCGAACTCGGTCAGGGCGTCGTGCGCGAGGTCGGCGAACTCGACGTGCGAGACGTCGCCTCGGCCGTTGCCCACCAGCCGCCAGTCCTCCGGCAGCAGGCCCCGCCGGGCGAGCTCGAAGAAGGCCGGCAGCACCATCCGGCGGGACAGGTCGCCCGTGGCGCCGAAGAGCACGAAGGCGGTCGGCGGGAGGTCGGTCACGCGCGTCCTGTGCCCGCGCGCCGGCGGGCTCACGCGTGCACAGGCCGAGGGCCCGCCCCCGCGTGAGCGGGGACGGGCCCTCGGGTCGTGCGGGTGTCGGGTGCTCCCCGACGGCGGGTCAGCGGGACCGCGTCATCACGGCGACCGTCTTGGCGCCGGAGTCGGAGGTCACGTTGAACCGGTTGTTGGTCGGCAGGACCGGACCGTTGCGGAGGTCGACCGTCCAGGTGCCGTCGGCCGCGACCGGGACGTTGAGCTGGATGGTCGCACCCGACCCCGCGACGTCACCGAGCCGGATGTGCACCCGGTTCGCCGTCGTGTCCTGGGCCGTGCCCTGGATCTTGTACTCCCGCCGGTCGGCCCGGTACTGCGCCCGGGTGACCGTGACGACGTCGGTCGGGGTGACCGTGTTGTCGACGGTCGCGGGCACCCTGGCCGGGGTGGTCGCCGAACCGCTCTTGGCGACCACGGTGAGCGCGTACTCCACGCCGTTCCGGAGCCCGCCCACCGTGCCGGTGGTACCGGTCGCCGCGGAGGTGACCGGAGCCTGGCCGTCCGCCGGGGTGGCGACCAGGTCGTAGCCGGACACCGGGCTGGCCGCGTTGCCGGCCGCCGCCGCCGTCCACTCCGCGGTGATGCTCTCGTGACCGGGGATGACCCGGGTCAGGTCGAACGCCGCGGGGGCCACCGCCGTCAGCGTCGAGACCGTGGCCGTGGCGGCCGGGCCCTCGCCGTTGGCGTTCGCGGCCTTCACCGAGACGGTGTAGGTCGCGCCCGAGGTCAGGCCGGTGAGCGTGGCGGTGCTCGCCGGGGCCGTGACGGTCACCGGAGCCGGCGCCGCGGCGGCCTCATCCTCCGAGGTCGCGGTGACCGTGTAGCCGGTCGCGCCGGCGGTGGCCGTCCAGCTCACGTCGGCGCTGTCGAGGGACGCGCTCGTCGCGGTCAGGCCGGTCGGGGCCGCCGGGAGTGCGGTCGGGTCGGTGCCGGGGTCGGTCCCGCCGTCGGGCGGTGTGGTGGTGCCCCCGGTGCCGGAGCCGACGACCACCGTGCCGAGCGACTGCGCCGCCGACCAGCGGCCGTTGTAGGCCTCGATCGTGATCTCGTAGGTCTTCCCCGACTCGAGGCCGTCGAGGGAGACGCTGGTGCCGCCGGTCCGCTCGGCGACCTCCTGCTCGGCGTGGGTGCCACCGATCGCGGCCACCCGGTACCCGCTCACCGGGGTGGCGTCGGCAGGCTGGGCCGGCGTCTCCCAGGTGACGCCCACCGAGGTGGAGCCCGTGGCCGAGGACAGCTGGGCCGTCTTCGGCGCCGTCGGCACCTGCCCGTCCGGGCTCGGCGGGCAGCCGCCCATCCCCGGGCCGGGGATCTCCTCGAACTCGTTCTGGGTCAGGCCGAGGGCCGGCTCCTCGCCCGCCATCCACGCCGCGGCGACGTGGTCGCCGTCGAGCGTGCGCCTGTAGTCCGCCTCGGTGTAGAGCGTGTAGGTGCCCGACCACGTGCCCGCGACCGGGTCGATCGTGGCCTCGGCGTCCCACAGACCGGGCTCGCCGTTGGGGTGCTCCGCGTCCGGCACCAGGCTGATCCCCATCGCGCGGGCGTCCACCAGGCCCGGGTCCTGGCCGGGCGGCGTCTTGTCGTCCTTGTTGTCCGGGTTGACCGTCTCGATGACGAAGCGGGTCGGGTCGAACCACGGGTCCTCGGGGTCGTAGGTGCCCTTGATCGTGACGGTGCCCTTGCCGCTGACCCGGATCGAGCCGTCGGGCTGCACCGCACCGTCCGGCGTGAAGCCGCTGCCGACGACCTCGGTGACGGTCGGGGACATCGTGACGGCGGAGTCGGTGAAGGCCTCCCCGCTGAACGAGACCTTGACCTCGTCACCCGGCCTGATGGTGGGGGTCACCCCGATCCAGCACTCGCCGCCGGGGTGGTTGAACTCCAGGAAGCCCGTCTCGTCCACCGTCCCGACGCCGATGCCGATCGTCTGGCCCCCGCGGAGCACCTCGACGGTGGCCTCCTGCCCGGCCTGGGCGACGTAGCCCTCCAGGGCCACCATGCTCCGCTTGTTGAAGATCTCGATGTTGCCGGGCCCCGTCGGCGGGGTGCCGGCCTGGGCCATGCTCCCGAAGGTCACCAGCGCACCGGTGGCCGTGACGGCCGCCAGGCCGCCGGCGATCAGCCGCTGCCTGGAGGTCCGGGACGTTCGCGACGCAGGGGGGACGAGAGCTCCGTGTCCACCCCCGCGACCGCCGTGCTGGGTCGGTCGTGTCCTGGTCATCGCCTACTCCGCGGTCGCGCCGTGCCCACTCCGTGCGTGGGCCGGTCTCGTGTCAGCCACAGTCGTCGGACGGCGACGCAGCAGGCAGCCGTGGGGAGGGGGAGTGGACCCCCCCAATCCGGGGGCGGGGCCGGCCGCGTCAGGGCCGGCCGGTGCGGGTAGGCGGCTGCCGTGGCGGTGGTCATCGGGACGTCGGGCTGGCAGTACCGCGACTGGCGCGGCCGCTTCTACCCGCAGCGGCTGCCGCAACGGCTGTGGCTGGAGCACCACGCGGAGCACTTCGCAACGGTGGAGAGCAACAACGCGTTCTACCGGCTCCCGGAACGGGCGACGTTCGAGGCCTGGCGGGCCCGGACCCCGCCGGACTTCCGCTGGGCGGTCAAGGCCAGCCGCTTCCTCACCCACGTCAAGCGGCTGCGCGACCCGGAGGAGCCGGTCGCCCGGCTGGTGGAACGGGTGGCCGGTCTCGGTGACCGGCTGGACGCCGTCCTGCTGCAGCTGCCGCCCACGCTCAAGGCCGACCCCGGCCTGCTCCGCGACTGCCTGGCCCAGTTCCCGGCGGGCACCCGCGTCGCGGTCGAGCCGCGGCACGACTCCTGGTGGACCGACGAGGTCCGGGCGCTGCTCGAGCGCTACGGGGCGGCACTGTGCTGGGCCGACCGCTCCGAACAGCCCGTGGCGCCGCTGTGGCACACCTCCGGGTGGGGCTACCTGCGGCTGCACACCGGGGCCGAGGGGTGGGCGTACCGCCCGGACACCCTCCAGGCGTGGGCCGAGCGGCTGTCGGAGACCTACGGGGACGCCGACGTCCTCGTGTACTTCAACAACGACCCCGGCGGCGCGGCGGTCACCGACGCGGTGGTCTTCGCCGAGGCGGTCCGCCGCACCGGCCGGACGCCGACCCGCGTGCCGTCCCCCGACCAGGCGTCCGGCCGCGCCTGGGCGCTCCCGGAGACGCCGCAGGCCGGGGCGCCACTCGGGTGAGCGGGTCCCGGCCTGCCGGACGGATGGGGGATCAGTCGTCGTCGGACCGCTCGGCGGCCTCCCGGGCCTCCTCGGCGGCGCGTTCTGCGGCCTCCCGGGCCTCCTCCTCGGCCTCGCGCTGGGCCTCGGTCTCGCGGGCCTGGTCCTCGGCTTCGCGGGCCTGCTCCTCGGCGTGGCGCACCTGTTCCTCGGCGTCGCGCTCGGCCTCGCGGGCCTCCCGCGCCGGGCCGTCGGAGTCGTCGGTCCCCTCGACGTCACTGGACGAGTCGGTGCCCGAGTCGTCGGTCCCGGTCAGGTCCTCCGGCGAGTCCGTGCCCGAGTCGTCGGTCTCCGTGACGTCGTCGTCCGGGGAATCGGTGGCGGTCGCCTCGTCGGAGTCGTCGCTCCCGGGGACGTCGCCGGGGGAGTCGGTGCCGGAGTCGTCGGTCTCCCCGGCGTCGTCGGCCGAGTCGGGCAGGTCGAACGGCGAGACCACCTCGACGGCGCCGCGACGACGTCCTGCACCGGCGTCGGCAGGGCACCGGCAGCTCCCGCGCCGGTGACCCCGGCGACGGCGATGCCGAGTCCGGCCGTGGCCTGGGCGACAGTGCCGGCGCCGGCGATCTTGGCCGCGATCGCAGCCAGGCCCTCGATAAGTGCCATGCGGTGCTCTCCTGTCAGGTCGGGGGCCCGGACGCGGCGGAGCCGTCGACCTGACGTCGGCAGGCGGAGCCGGGCGCTGCAGCGGATCCACGCGGCGTCACCCAGGAGGAGGAGTCACCCCAGCACGTGCGGGTCCTCGCGGAACCGGACACCGAGCTGGTCGGTGGCCCGGTCGAGCACCGACTGGACGGCGAGGGTGTCGGCCAGCGGCATGACCGCGCTCTCGGTGCGCCCCGCCTGCAGGCACTCGGTCACCTCGGCCAGCTCGTGCGCGTAGCCGGTGCCCGTCGGCGGCAGGGTGATCTCCTCGGGCTCGGCGCCGGCGCGGTGCAGCACGATGGTGTCCGGGTGGTGGAAGCGGGGCGGGACGTCGATCCAGCCGGTGGTGCCGAAGACCCGCGCCTGCCCTGGTGTGGGGTACCGCAGCGAGGTCGTGAGCGTGGCCGACCGGCCGTCGGCGTACCCGAGCAGCAGCGCGGCCTCGGCGTCGACGCCGGTGGGGAACAGCGAGCCGGTCGCCGCCACGGTGTCCGGGTCGCCCAGCACCATCTGGGCGAACGAGACGACGTACACGCCGACGTCCAGCAGCGCGCCGCCGCCGAGCTCGTGGGCGAACAACCGGTCGGCCGGGTCGTACTCGCGGGAGACCCCCAGGTCGGCCTGCACCGACCGGACCTCGCCGATCGCACCGTCGGCCACCAGCTCCCGCAGCCGGACGACGACCGGCTGGAAGCGGGTCCACATCGCCTCCATGACGAAGACGCCGCTCTCCCGCGCCCGCCCGACCACCTCGCGCGCCCCCGCGAGCGTGGCGGTGAAGGTCTTCTCGACCAGCAGCGCCTTGCCGGCGTCGATCGCGGCGAGGGCCACCGCGTGGTGCTGGGGGTGCGGCGTGGCCACGTAGAGGACGTCGACCTCCGGGTCGGCCAGGATCTCGGCGTAGGAGCCGTGGGCCCGCTCGAGGCCGTGCCGCTGGGCGAAGGCCGCCGCACGGTCGGCCGAGCGGGAGGCGACCGCCACCGGCCGGGCGCCGGGCACGTGCGCGAAGTCGGCCATCACGTTCTCGGCGATGCGGCCCGGTCCGACCACACCCCAGCGGATCTCGTCGCTCACCGGCACGACGCTAGTGCGGCGGGCAGACTGACGCCGTGGCGGTGCTGATCGACCCCCCGGTGTGGCCGTGGCGTGGACGGCGCTGGTCGCACCTGGTCAGCGACGTCTCCTACGACGAGCTGCACGCCTTCGCCGCCGCCGAGCTCGGCATCCCGCGGCGGGCGTTCCAGGGCGACCACTACGACGTCCCCGACGACCTCTACGAGGTGGCGGTGGCCGCCGGTGCCGAGCCGGTCGGTGGGCGGGAGCTGCTCGCCCGGCTGATGGGCGCCGGGCTCCGGCTCAAGAAGAGGCGCGGCGCTGTAGCAGGCTGAGCTCGGCGGCGAGGTTGGCCCGCGCCCGCGGCGTCCACCCGGCCGCGACGGCCGGCAGCCGGTACAGCGCCGGCAGGGCCAGCAGGTGCTCGAGGACGGCGGTGCGGCCCGCGGTGAACTCGGCGTCGGAGAGGTGCCCGTACTCCTCGCGCACCGCCGAGGCGTAGGCGGCGTAGGCCTCGGGCGGGCCGGCCAGCACCGCGAGGTCGGCGTCGCAGAGCACGGCGCCGTTCGCGTCGTCCGGCGCCGGGTCGTGCCCGGCCGTGAGGAGCACCAGCCGGGCCACCTCCTCGACCCGCTCGGCCGGTACCAGACCGCGCAGGCCGGCGCGCGCCCGCTCGGCGCTGACCTGCTCGTTGTCGCTGCGGCGGGGGTCGTAGACGACGTCGTGGTACCAGGCGGCCAGCCGCACCGCGGCGGGGTCGGCGGCGGCGCCGGCCAGCTCCCCGGCCAGCCCCAGGACCGCGGCCAGGTGCGCGAGGTCGTGGTAGCGGCGGTGCGGCTCGCTCCACGCGGCGACGACGGCGGCCCACTCGGTGCGAGAGGTGGCGGAGTCCCCGGCGAGCTCGGCCCACGCCTCGAACCCGACGAGGTTCACGCCACCCCGCAGGTGCGCAGGGTCAGCAGCGCGAAGGCGCGGGCGGCGGTGACCAGCTCGCTGACCGGCGCCCGCTCCAGCGGCCCGTGCGCCAGGTGCAGGTCGCCCGGGCCGTAGTGCAGGGTCGGCACCCCCGCTGCGGCGTAGAGCCGCAGGTCGCTGCCGGCGGGGATGGCCCGCTCGGGCGGCACCGCCGCGCCGGTGTCGGCGACCGCGCGCCGGACGGCGGGCAGCAGCGGGTGCCCGTCGGGCAGCGAGCCGCTGGCGAAGGCGCCACCGGTCCAGGTCAGCCGCACCGGGTGCTCGGCCAGCCACGGGTCGGCGGCGCAGATGTCGGCCAGGCGGGCCTCCAGGGCGGCTCGCGCCGCGGCGACGTCCTCGCCGAGCCGGACGCCGTAGCGGCCGTCGGCGACCAGCCGGTCGGGTACGGAGCTGGCCCAGTCGCCGGCCCGCACCCGCCCGATGCTGATGCCGTACGGGTAGGGAGCGTCGCCGAAGCGCGGGTCGGCGCCCTCCTGCCGCTCCGCCTCGAACGCGCGCAGGCCGGCGTGCACCGTGGCGAACAGCTCGACCGCGCTCACGCCCCGGTCGCGGTGCGCGGCGTGCGCGGCGAGCCCGGTCACCTCCAGGCGGAACGTGAGCGCGCCGGCGTTGGCGGTGACGACCGCGCCCGCGGTCGGCTCGGGGATGACGCACACCTCGCCGCGGTGCCCGCGCCGCAGGGTGGCCCAGGCGCCGAGCCCGCCGTCCTCCTCCCCGACGACGGCGTGCAGCGCGACCGGCCGGGCCAGCCGCACCCCCGCCGTCCGGACGGCGGACAGCGCGGCGAGCGCGGCCGCGACGCCGGCCTTCATGTCGCAGGCCCCGCGGCCGTGCACCGCGCCGTCGGCCACCCACGGGTCGAACGGGTCGCCCGGCCAGAGGGCGCGGTCCCCGGGCGGCACGACGTCGGTGTGGCCGGAGAAGACGAGCGCCGGCAGACCCTCCTCGGCGGTCGGCGCGGTGCCGACGACGCCCCACGCCTCGGTCCGTTCGACCTCCTGGCCGGGGGCGTCCGGAGCGGTGGCCGCGGCGTCGAGGTCGATCTCCCAGCGGTCGACGGCGCAGCCGAGTTCCTCCAGCCAGTCGCCGACCAGGTGCTGGACGTCGGACTCCGCCGCGGTGCCGCCGATCGAGGGGACGGCGACGAGGTCGCGCAGCCGGGAGACCGCCCAGGCCTCGTCGACGGCGGAGAGGACGCGCGCCTCGACGGCGGTCAGGTCGGCCACGCCGTGGAGTCTCGCAGGCCTCCTGGGGGACCGGGTCCACCCCGCCCGGCCCGTGTGAGGAGGCCGCGGCGCGGGTAGCGTGGAGAGCGTCCGGGCCGGGTGCATCGTGCCCCCGGGTGCCAATTTGGTTACGCCTTCACGGGCCACCGCCCCGACTCCGGTCGGGGGCCTGGAGCCGTGTCGTGCATCTCGCCGCGAGGCGGCCGTCGCCCGGTCCGGACCTCTTCACCGCTCGACGTGCCGCGTGCCCGGTACCGCTTTACGGTCGTTGCTGTCCAGCAACCGGGCGAAGGTGGGAGTTCCCATGGCGGGCGCGGTCCAGCAGGGAAAGGGCACGACGGCGGTCGAGGACCGGCACCGGTTGCCGGTGCGGACCCTGGTCTCGGCGAGCATCGGCAACGCCGTCGAGTGGTTCGACTGGACGGTCTACGCGACGTTCGTCGTCTTCTTCGCCGGCCAGTTCTTCCCGGCCGAGAACCAGGCCCTGGCCCTGATCGGGGCCACGTCGACGTACGCGCTGGCCTTCTTCTTCCGGCCGCTGGGGGGCATCCTGCTCGGCCGGTTCGCCGACCTGCGCGGCCGCAAGGCCGGGATGCTGCTCACCATCCTGCTGATGGCCGGCGGCTCGATGGTGATCGCGATCCTGCCGACGTACGAGCAGGTGGGCTGGCTGGCGCCGATCCTGCTGCTGTTGGCGCGCATCGCGCAGGGCATGTCCCTCGGCGGGGAGGTCTCCAACGCCTCGGCCTACCTGGGAGAGATCGCGCCGCCGGCCCACCGCGGCCGGTACTCGTCGTTCTTCTACATCTCCACCGGGTCGGCGCTGCTCGCCGCCTCCCTGCTCGGTGTGCTGCTGACCAGCACCCTGAGCCAGGACCAGCTGGAGTCCTGGGGCTGGCGGATCGCCTTCTTCATCGGCGGCGTCCTCGGCCTGGTCGGCATGTGGCTGCGCCGTTCGCTGGTCGAGACCGAGCAGTTCGAGGAGAACGCCGAGAAGGCCCGCGCGACGAAGCACCCGCTGCTGCAGACGATCACGCACCACCCGAAGGCCGTGGTGCAGCTGTGCGCCTTCACGCTGCTGTCGACGCTGTCGTACTACACGTTCTTCAGCGCGCTCACGCCGTTCGCGATCACCTTCCGCGACGCCGACAAGACCGACGTCTTCATCGCGCTGTCGATCGGCACCGCCCTCTTCGTGGCGCTGTGCTACCCGTTCGGGGCGCTGTCCGACCGCATCGGGCGCAAGCCGCAGCTGCTCATCTGGTCCGGGGCCATCGCGGTGCTCATCGTGCCGCTGTCCTTCCTGGTCCGCGACAACCTGTTCTCGCTGATCGTCGTCTTCTGCACGGGCCTCGGCCTCTACGCGCTCATGGCGTCGATCGCCCCGGCGATCATGAGCGAGCTGTTCCCCACCGAGCTGCGGGCCATCGGCATCGGCTCCTGGTACAACCTGACGGTCGCCACGTTCGGGGGCACGGCCCCGCTGGTGATCACCTGGCTGTCCGAGGCCGGGCGCCCGCTGTGGTTCTTCTGGTACGTGGCGGTGGCCGCCGCGGTGGCGTTCGCGGTCATCCTCACCCTGCGGGAGACCAAGGGCACCGAGCTGCGCTGACCGCCATCCCCGTACGGTACGGGTGGGCCGACCCGCGGGGAGGTCGGTCCCCGTGTCGCCGTTCCGGGGAGCGGGGTCGCGTCTCAGGCCGGGGCCGGGACGGCGCCCAGCTGCACCATGAGGCCCAGGAAGTCGGCGCTCGTCCAGCGCTCGACCAGCTGGTCGCCGCGGAACCGCATGATCGTGATGCCCTCCAACACGTAGGGCCGGCCCGTGGCGGGCACGCCCATGAAGTCGCCGCGGTGCTCGCCGGACACGGTGAACCGGCAGCTGTACAGGTCGCCGTCGACGAGCTGCTCGTGGAGGTCCAGCTGCGGGTTCGGCCGCCCCGGTGCTCCCATCGCCGACCAGAACTGCTGGTAGAAGCCGGCCACGGACGGTCGGTCCATCGGATCGGGCTCCAGGCCGTGGAACCGCAGGTCCTCGGCGTAGAGCTCGAGGTAGCCGGGCAGGTCCCCGGCGTTCCACCGCTGCCGTGCCCGTTCGACCCGTTCGGCGGGAGTGGTCATGGCTCCTCCTGCGCGACGCGACCCCGCAGCCTCCCGGAGGACCCTGGCAGCCGGACGCCGGCCGCCCCCAGAGCCCTTCGTCCCGCCCGGCCGGTCGGTTCCCGAGCTGCCCGACTGCATGGGGGCACCGGCACCGCGCCATGCGCCACGAGCAGCGACGGTGCAGGTCGTGGCGCGGGCCGTTCAGCTGACCCGCACCGCACGGGCCCGGCCGGCTGAGGGGCCTCAGCCGGCCGGGCCGGGCGCCGGACTGCGCGACCGCCCGATGCCCGCGACCACCCCTCAGCACGACCGTCGTCGTCATCGATACCGACGACAGGAGACGGTCGTGCACACCTACCTCGACCCGGGACTCGAGGCCGAGCTGGCCTACCGGCGTGAGGTCCTGCGGCAGCTCGGCCACGGCAGCCGCACCCGCCGGCGCCGCTGGCCGTCCCGCTGGACCCGGCGCGGGAGCTGAAGGCCCCGGGCGCCGGCGTCGTCCCGGTCCCGTCGGTGGACCGTGCCACGATCGGTGCCGTGCCGCAGTGGGACGACGACCGGCCGCTGGTGGGGCGGGACGCGGAGCTCGCCCGCCTGCTCGCGGCGGTCGACCGCGCCGTCGAGGGCCGCCCCTCCGCGGTGCTCCTGGCCGGTGACGCCGGCGTCGGCAAGACCCGGCTGCTCGACGAGCTGGCCACCCGGGCGGCCGAGCGCGGCCTGCGCGTCCTGACCGGGCACTGCGTCGACCTCGGCGACGTCGGGCTGCCCTACCTGCCGTTCGTGGACCTGCTGCGCCCGGTGGCCGCGGGGTCACGACTGCCGGGACTGCTCTCCGGCCGCGGTGTGCCCGCGGTGCCCGAGCTGCCGCCGGGGGACGTCGCCGACCTCGGCCGCCCGCTGGTCCGCCGTCCCGTCGCCGACGGCGGGCGGCTGCAGTTGTTCGAGTCCGTCGCCGCGGTGCTGGGCGAGCTGGCCGCGGAGACCCCGCTGCTCGTCGTCCTCGAGGACGTGCACTGGGCCGACCGCTCCAGCCGTGACCTGCTGCGCTACCTGCTCGCCCGGCTGACCGAGGACCCGGTCGCGCTCGTCGCGTCCTACCGCTCCGACGACCTGCACCGCCGCCACCCGCTGCGCCCGTTGCTGGCCGAGCTGGTGCGGCTGCCGGTGGTCGAGCGGCTGGAGCTGGGGCCGCTCCCGGACGCCGCCGTCGGCGAGCTGGTGCGCGGCCTGGCCGCCGGCGTGTCCGACCGCACCGTCGAGGACGTCGTCGCGCGCGCGGAGGGCAACGCCTTCTACGCCGAGGAGCTGCTCGCGGCGGGTCTGGCCGGCGAGACGCTGCCCCTGGGGCTGACCGACGTGCTGCTGGCGCGGGTGGAGCAGCTCGGCGAGGCGGCCCAGCGGGTGCTGCGGGTGGCCGCCGTCGCCGGCCGGCGGGTGCGGCACGACCTGGTGGCCGCGGTCAGCCGGCTGCCACCGGCCGAGCTGGAGGCCGCGCTGGCCGAGGCCGTGCACCACCACCTGCTCGTGGTCTCCGACGGCCGCTACCGGTTCCGGCACGCCCTGCTGCGCGAGGCGGTGCTGGCCGACCTGCTGCCCGGCGAGCGGGTGCGGCTGCACGCGACGACCGCCCGGTACCTGGCGGAGAACCCCGGAGCCGGCACCGCCGCCGAGCTGGCCCACCACGCCCGCGCCAGCAACGACCTCGCCGGGGCGTTCTCGGCCTCGCTGGAGGCGGCGGCCGAGGCGTGCCGGGCCGGCGCGCCCGCCGAGCAGCTGCAGCACCTGGAGGCGGCGCTGGCGCTGTGGTCGGCGGTGCCCGACGCCGCCGCCCGCGCGGGGCGTGACCAGCCGGCGCTGCTGCTCGACAGCGCGGCGGCCGCGCGCACCGCCGGGGAGCCGCAGCGGGCGGTGGCGCTGATCCGCTCGGCGCTGGACCTGCTCGGCCCGGACGGCGACCCGGTCGAGCGGGCGCGGGTGCACTACCGGCTGGCACAGGCGCTGAGGCTGATCGAGGACCAGGCGGCGGCCTACCGGGAGAGCAGCCGGGCCATGGCGCTGGTGCCGGCCGACCCGCCGTCCCCGGTGCGGACCTGGGCGGCGGCCACCCACGCGCGCACCAGCTGGTCGCTGGGCCGGCGGGCGGAGGCCGACGCCGCGGCCGACGAGGCCCTGGCCGCCGCGGACGCGCTCGGCCTGGACGGCGCCTGGGCCGACACCGCGGTCTCGCTGGCCGGGATGCGCGGCGGCAGCGACCTGACCGGCCGGCTCGAGGAGGCCCTCGTGCGGGCGCGGCGGTCGGGGGACACCGACGTCGAGCTGCGGGTGCTGTTCAACCTCGCCGTCGGCCCCTACGAGGCCGGGGACGTCGCCGCGACGCTGCGGTGGGTCGAGGCGGCACTCGCCCGGGCCGCCGAGCTCGGCGTCGAGTGGTCCTTCTACGGGGCCGAGCTGCGGCACCTGGGCGTGACGGCCCGCTACGTCTCGGGCGACTGGGACGCCAGCCTGGAGCTGGCCGACCGGCTGGCCCGCGTCCCGGAGATGGCAGCGCACGTGCGCGCCGCCGGGTTGCTGGTGCAGGTCGGCCGCGGGGACCCGACGGCCGCCGAGCGCGTCGTCTGGGCCCGCGGGCTGACCACCCGGCTGGACGCGCACGTCCTGCTGTTGGTGGCGACGGCCGGGGCGGAGATCGACCTCGCCGCCTGGGCCGGGGACGCCGCGACGGCCGTGGAGCGGGCCCGCGAGGCGGCGCAGCAGGTGCACGCGTACTGGGACGCCGACCGGCTGGCCGTGCTCCGGCTGGTCGCGACCGCGCTGGCACCGGTGGGGGACGCCGCCGCGGCCGCCCGGCTGCAGGGCGACGACGTCGGCGTGCGGCGCTGGGTCGCGGCGGGGGAGGACCTGGTCGGTCTGGCCCGCTCGGCGGTCGCGGACCACCTGCGCGACATCGGGCCGTTCGGCGTGGAGGCGGCCGCGTGGCAGGCCCGGGTCGAGGCCGAGGCCGCCCGCCTGGCCGGCCGGGCCGACCCCCGGCTCTGGCGGGCCGCGGTCGACGCGTTCGGCTACGGGCACGTCTACGAGCAGGCCCGGTCGCGCTGGCGGCTGGCCGAGGCGCTGCTGGCCGTCGACGACCGGGCGGCTGCCACCGAGGAGCTGCGGGCGGCCGCGGAGGTCGCCACCCGGCTCGGTGCCGCACCGCTGCGGTCGGCGGTCACGGCGCTGGCCCGACGCGGGCGGCTGGACCTGCCCGGGGTCGGCCGGGTCCCCGACGCGGCCGCGGTGTTCACGCCGCGCGAGGCCGAGGTGCTCCGGCTGCTGGCCCAGGGCCGCACCAACCGGCAGATCGGCGCGGAGCTCTACATGAGCGAGAAGACCGCGAGCGTGCACGTCAGCCGGATCCTGGCCAAGCTCGGTGCCGGCGGGCGGACCGAGGCGGTCGCCCTCGCCGCCGCCCGCGGGCTGCTCACCCCGGCTCCGGGCTGACCGCCCGACCCTGCCCGGTCGGGGAGCTGTCAGCGGGCGTCGTGCTCGGGCAGGGTGGCGGCGTGCCCGCCGTCGAGTCCGCGCGCCACCCGGCGACCTGGCTGGTGATGGCATGGGCCTGGCCGCTGTGGCGGGCGGTGCAGGGCAGCGCCGCGGGGCCGTACACCCGCCGGGACGCGGAGCGGTGGGCGCAGTGCCTCGACCGGCCGCGGCTGGACCGGCTGCCAGAATGCGCGCGGTTCGGCTGGCTGGTCGCCCGGCACCCGGAGTTCCGCTCGCTGGTGCACTACCGGCTCACCCCGCTGCCGTGGGTGGTGCGGCTGCTGCTGCGCGCGGTCTACCGGCCGCTGCCCACGCTGCACCTCAACTGCGCGGTGATCGGCCCGGGGCTGTTCATCGAGCACGGCTTCGCGACCACGCTGACCGCGTGCACCGTCGGCCGGGACTGCCGGGTCAACCAGCAGGTCACCGTCGGGCACACCGGGCGCGGTCAGCCGGTGATCGGGGACCGGGTGAGCATCGGGGCCGGCGCCGTCGTCGTCGGGCCGGTCACGGTCGGGGACGACGCCCGCATCGGCGCCAACGCCACCGTCGTCCGGGACGTGCCACCCGGCGCGGTCATGCTCGCCCCAGCCGCCGTCGCACGGTAGGGGCCATTGCCGGCTCTTTCCCTGCTCTGCTGGTGCTACGTCACCCGCAGAGCACGGAGAACGCCCGCAGTGCCACTCACAACATGGTGCGCAGGCGCTCGCGGCGGGCGCGCAGCACGTCGACCGACGCCGAGGCCGACGGCGGCCCGGGCACGGACTTGCGCAGCTCGGTGTGCACCACCCCGTGCGGCCTGGACGTCTTGGCCGCGACCCGCGCCACCAGGCGGTTGATCTCCCGGCGCAGCTCGGCGGCGTCGCGCCAGGATCGGCCGGCGTCGTCCTCGTCCGGGTGGTCCTCGACGAGCGGCAGCTCGCCGGTGTCGTCGTCGTGGTGGGCCCGCTGGGCGATGCGCAGCCGCAGTTCGTCATCCCGCTTGGCCAGCAGCGACGCCGTCTGCTCGGCGGTGAGCAGGCCCGGGATGCCGAGGAAGTCCTCCTCCTCGGCGGCGAGCGGCGCGGCCGGCCGGCCCTCCCCGGTGTGCGCGGTGCCGCTGGCCAGCACGTGGGCGAAACGGGCGTCGGCCTCCAGCGCCTCGAACTGCTTCATCGTGACCGGCTCGCGCTCCTTGGGCGGGAGCGGCTCGAGGTCGAGGTCCTCGGGGTCCTTCGCCTTCGGCGGCGGCATGACGTGGTTGCGTTGCTCCTCCATGGACGCCGCCAGCGAGAGCAGCGGCCGGACGGCGGGGAGGAACACCGTCGCCGACTCGTGCGACGCCCGGGCGCGGACGACGCGGCCGACCGCCTGGGCGAAGAACAGCGGCGTCCGGTAGGAGGTCATCCACGCCAGGACGGCGGCCCGCGGGACGTCGACGCCCTCGGAGATCATCCGCACGCAGACCGCGATCCGGGCCGAGCCGGTGGCGAAGCGCTCGATCTTCTTCGACGCCTTGGGGTCGTCGGAGAGGATCAGCTCGGGCGCCTTCCCGGTGACGCGGCGGACGATCTTGGCGTAGGCGCGGGCGTCGTCCTGGTCGCTGGCGAGGATCAGCCCGGCGGCGTCGGGCATGCCGCCGTCCTCGCGGAGGTGGGTGATCCGGTCGTCCATGGCCGCGATGACGTGCGGCACCCACTGGCCCTTGGGGTCCAGCGCCGTGCGCCAGGCCTGCATCTCCACCGAGCGCGTGCCCGCCTCGGACAGCGAGGCGGCGACCACCTCGCCGGCGGAGTTCCGCCAGCGCGAGGTGCCGGTGTAGGCGGCGAAGACGACCGGGCGGACGACGTTGTCGGCCAGCGCCTCCTTGTAGCCGTAGGTGTAGTCGGCGCGGCTGACCAGGCCCATGCCGGCTTCCCCGTTGTCGCCCTCGAAGCCGTCCTCCTCGTAGCGGACGAAGGGGATGCGCTCGTCGGGCTTGGTGCGGAACGGCGTCCCGGTCAGGCAGAGCCGGCGGGCAGCGCGGCCGTGGGCCTCCTCGACCGCCTCGCCCCAGGAGAGGCCGTCGCCGGCGTGGTGCACCTCGTCGAGGATGACCAGCGTCTTGACCGCGGTGGACCGGGCCGCGTGCAGCATGGGCTTGCCGGCCACCTGCGCGTAGGTGGTCACGTAGCCCTGGGTGCCGGCGCGCACCGGGCCGACGGCGTTGGTCAGCCCCGGGTCGAGGACGATGCCCATCCGGTCGGCCGCGTCGGCCCACTGCAGGCGCAGGTGGTCGGTCGGGCAGACGACGACCACGCGGGCGACCTCGCGTCGCTGCAGCAGCCGTGCGGCCAGGGTGAGGGCGAAGGTCGTCTTGCCGGCGCCCGGGGTCGCGGTGACGAGGAAGTCCTTCGGGGACTCCTGCTCGTACTTCTCCAGAGCGGCCTGCTGCCACGCCCGGAGCGGTCGGCTGGTCCTCTGCGGGGCGACCGCCTCCGCGCGTGCTGCACTCGCCATGTCGAGGGCCATCCTGCCTGCGCGCCGAGCAACACGCCCAACCGGCCACCTCCCGCGCGTCCCGCCCGCGACGACGTATGGCGCCCGTCCGCAGCCCCCTGACCTGGTCGGACGTGATCGGGTGGCCGTCGGTGTGGCGCTCGTCTCGCGCGGCGGACGGGCCGTTCCGTCCCGCCGACCCCACCGGCCCCTCGGGTCAGGACGGCGCGACGACCGGCAGCCCCGCGTCGGTGGCCGCCCGCGCCAGTCGCTCGTCGTAGACCACGAAGGCGTCCAGGGCCGACCCGAGGCTCAGGGCCGTCGCCAGGTGGAGGGCGTCCAGGCTGCGCAGGGACGGCGGTCCGAGGTCAGCGGCCGCGTCCAGCAGGTCGGGGGTGATCGGGACCAGGTCCATCCCCGCGAGGAGTCTGCGAGCGCTCGGTACCGCCGTGGCCCGGGAGCGGGCTACGGCACGCACGACCTCGACACGGGTCAGGGAACTGGCCGACCACATGGCCTCGGCACGTGCTTCCAGCCACGCGTGCAGGGGCGCGGTCTCCGGTTCGCGGACGACGAGCTTCGTGAGAGCGGAACTGTCGAAGGCGATCACAGTCGCTCGGCACGCTGTTCGGCCAGGGCCTCCGAGACGCTCGGCGCTCCAGGGGAGGCCGCCACAGGTTCCGGGATGAAGCGTGGCCCGGTGGCCGGGATCAACCGGCCCTCGGCGATGAGCCGCTCGCGCGCGCTGGCTGCCGGGGACGGTGGAGCGAGGATCGCGACGAGCTCGCCGCGCTCGGTCACCTCGACCGTCTCGCCCGCCTTGACGAGGGCCAGGTACCGGCTGGCGTTCTGCCGCAGCTCGCGCACGCCGATGCGGGTCATGCCCACCACGGTAGCACCGGAGGTGCTACACGTTCCCGACTCAGCGCCGGGTCCGCAGCGCCAGCAGGGCGCCGGCGGTGAACAGCACCGCGGCGACGACGGCGTACAGCGAGGGCTGAGCTCCGCCGAGCAGGTCGTCCACCAGGTTGCCCTCGTTGTTGGCGACGTTGAGCGTCGCGTGCACGAGCCCGGCCGCCAGCAGGCTGCCCGCGGCGCCGCGGACGGTCGCGCCGACCAGGAGCCGCATCAGCACGCCCAGCAGGAGCAGCCCGCCGATCGAGAGCGCGAGCCGGCCGGGTGCCAGGTCGCCGGTGAAGGACAGCGGCACGTGGACCGCGGCGAACGGGACGGCGGTGAGCGCCGCGGCCGGGAGGAAGCCGAGCCGCTGCTCCAGCCGGCCCTGGAAGAAGCCGGCCCAGACCGTCTCCTCCCACAGGTGCACGAGCAGCACCGCGGTCAGCACGGAGAAGGCGCCCCGGCCCAGCGTGGCGAGCAGGTCGCCGGTCTCCAGGCCGGCTCCGGCGAGCAGCCCGACGGTGAGGGTGAGCACCGGCAGGGCCAGCAGCACCGCGGCCCACCAGCCGGCACCGAAGCGCCACCGGACCGCTCGGCGGAGCAGGGCCCGGACGGCTCCGCGCCCGTCGGCGACCGCGGTGACCCACAGCGCGGCGGGCAGCATCACCAGCAGCGTCGTCCCGAGGGCGAACGGCTCCTGGGGCAGCGGGCCGCCGGGGAGGACCCCGTGCGCGGTCAGCGCCGGGACCGACATGAGCGGCCACCCGACGGCGAACAGCAGCACGAGGAAGGTGGTCAGCGGGCGCCGCGCGACCCGGTCGCGCAGGCCGCGCGGCGGGGCGGGGACGGGACGGCGGGCGTCGGTCGTGGACATCGTCACGACCCGCTTCCGGTCCGGTGCAGGCCGGACGGCGTGCCCGTCTCCTGCTCCTCGGCGGTGCCGCGACCCCGGACGAGGGGTGCGGTGACCGCCGTGAGCAGGGCGACGGCCAGCACGGCGAACAGCACCGGCTGACCTCCGGACAGCAGGTCGTCGACGATCGAGTCCTCGCTGTTGCTGGCGTTCCACATGGCGTGCAGCACCGCGACGGCGAGCACACTGCCGGCGGTCCCGCGCAGGACGATCCCGGCCAGGAGCCGGAACAGCAGCGCGACGCCCAGGAGGAACCCCAGCTCGGTCAGCACCGAGGACGCGGTGAAGTCCTCGGCGAACGACATGGGGACGTGGATGGCGGCGAAGGCCACGCCGGTCAGGGCGGCCGCCGCCACCAGACCGTGCCGGCGCTCCAGGTGGACCTGCACGAACCCGGCCCACACGGTCTCCTCCCACAGGTTGACCAGGAACAGGGGGAGGAGGGCGGCCAGCGTCCCGCTGATCAGGACCGACGGCAGGTCCGCGGTGTCCAGGTCCCGGCCGAGCACCAGGCCGAGGACGACGGTCCCCACCGGCACGGCGAGCAGCACCGCGGCCCACCAGCCGAGACCGAACCGCCAGCGGAACGTGCGCGCGAACAGCCGACGCACGCCGGCGCGGCCCTCCGCGACGGAGACGACCCAGGCCGCGGTGGGGAGCACCACCAGGACGGTGAGCGCCAGGGCGAAGAACTCGAAGCGGAGCTGCCCGCCCGGCAGCACCCCGTGGTGGGCGAGTGCGGGCACGGCGAGCACCGCCCACCCCAGGGGGAGCGCTATCAGCAGGAAGGCGGTCACGGGACGGCGGGCCACCCAGCCGCGCCAGCCGTCCGCGGTGGTGTCGCCGGTACGGGGGGCCGCCGCTACGGGGGTGCGCCGGCCGTCGTCGAGAGCGGACATGTCAGTACCTGCTTCCTGTTCGGTGGTGGGGAGGCCCGTCCAGCGCGCGCGCCGGGGTGACGGACGCGGTGGGCAGGGCGGCCAGGTCGCGGGCGAGGACGACGTCGACCTCCCGTTCGGCCTGCACGAGGCACAGGCACCGGCCCTCGTCGGGGAGGAGCCAGGCGGCGCACCAACGGATCGCCGTCCCGGCCGCGCCGAGCCGGGTCACCGCCCGGTGGAGGGCGCGGTGCATCTCCACCGCGTCCTCCACCGACGGCGGGCAGCTCCGGAACTGCACGAGGAAGAGCCCCGCCTCCCGGTGCCGCCGCTCGCCCATGCGGCCACGCTCCCGCCGGCCGGCGGGGCCCGCGTCGGGAGGTCTACCGACGGCGGTACGGGTTCCTCCCACGGACCCGTACCCGGCGCTACGGTCCCCGGCCATGGTGCGGCGGGCAGCCCCCGCGGCGGGGCCCCGGCTGCCGGCCGAGCGCAGCTCCTTCGTCGGCCGGCGGGCCGAACTGGCGCGGCTGCGCGAGCTGCTGGCGGAGTCCCGGCTGGTGACGCTGGTCGGGCCGGGCGGGGTGGGCAAGACGCGGCTGGCGCTGCGGGCGGCCGACGAGCTCCGCCGGTCCTTCCCCGACGGGGTCGCCCTGGCCGACCTGACCGCCGTGCCCGACCCCGCGCTCGCCTCCGCGCAGGTCGCCGCCGCCTTCGACGTCCGGGACAGCACGGGCCGCTGGCTCCCCGCGTCGCTGGCCGACGTCCTCGGCCGGCGGCGGGTGCTGCTCGTGCTGGACAACTGCGAGCACCTGCGCGACGCCTGCGCCGTGCTGCTCGACGCGCTCCTGCCGGCCTGCCCCGGCCTCTCGGTCCTGGCGACCAGCCGGACGCCGCTGGACCTGCCGGGGGAGGCGCTGTGCGCGGTGCCGCCGCTGCCGGTCGGCGCGGGGTCGGAGGCGGTGACCCTGCTGGCGCAGCGGGCCCGGGCGGCGGCCCCCGGCCTCGTGCTGACCCCGCGGGACGACGACACGCTCACCGAGCTCTGCCGCCGGCTGGACGGCATCCCGCTGGCCATCGAGCTGGCCGCCGTCCGGCTGCGCACGCTGACCCCGGCCGAGCTGCTGGACCGGCTGGACGACCGCTTCGGGCTGCTCCGCCGGTCGGGGCCGTCGGGGCCGGACCGGCACCGCACCCTGCGGGCGACCATGGAGTGGAGCGCCGGCCTGCTCGGCGAGCGCGAGCGGCTGCTGTGGGCGCGCGGCTCGGTCTTCGCGGGGGGCTTCGACCTGCCGGCCGCCGAGGCGGTGTGCGCCGACGGCGCACTCCCGGGGGAGGACCTGCTCGACGTCGTCGGTGCCCTGGTCGACGCGTCGCTGCTCACCGTGGTCCGGGACGGCGCCGGGAGCCGGTTCGGGATGCTGGAGACCGTCCGGGCGTTCGGCCGCGGCCTGCTCGACGCATCCGGGCAGGCGGACGCGGTGCGCCGGCGGCACCGGGACTGGTGCGCCCGGCTCGTGGCCGGCGCGGCGGCGGACTTCCTCGGACCCGGGCAGGTCGCCGCCTTCGACCGGCTCGCCGCGGTGCACGCCGAGCTCGCCGGAGCGGTGGAGTACTGCCTGCGCACGCCGGGGGAGGAGGCGGCCGGCCTCGCCGTCGTCGCCGACGCGTGGCTGTACTGGGCGGCCCGCGGCCACCTCGGCGAGGGACGGCGCGCGCTGGACCTGCTGCTGCGCGCCGTGCCGGAGCCCTGCGCCGAGCGGGCTCGGGGGCTCCTCGTCGCCGGCTACCTCGCGCTCGTCGCGACCGATCCGGAGACGGCCGTCCCGTCGCTGGAGGAGGCGGCGCGGGACGCCGACGCCCTCGACCTGCCGGCGGTTGGGGCGCTGGCCACCCAGTACCTCGGCCAGGCGGCGCTGTTCCGGGGGGACCTGCCGACCGCGGACCGGCTGCTGCGCGCGGCGGCGGCCCGGCACCAGGCGGCCGGGACGCCGGCCGCCTTCTGCTGGGCCGACGTCGGGGTGGTGGCCCTGCTCGCCGGCGACCCCGGGTCGGCCGACGCGGCCTTCGGCACGAGCCTCGCGACCGCGGCCGACCCGTGGACGCGGTCGCACGCCCTGTGGGGCCAGGGGCTGGTGCGGCTGGCCCGCGGCGACCCCGGAGCCGCCGGCTGCCTCGAGGAGGAGGCGCTGCGGCTCATGCGCGAGGTCGACGACCGCAGCGGCGTCGCCCTCTGCGTGACCGCGCTCGGCTGGACCGCGGCCGCCCGCGGGGATGCCGAGACGGCCGCCCGGCTGGCCGGCGCGGCGGAGGCGGTCTGGCGGTCGGTGCCGGCGCGGCAACCGGCGCCGCTGGCCGCCATGGACGCGCACTGGGCGGGCGGAGCCCGGCGCGCGCTCGGCGAGCAGCGGTGGCGCGCCCGGTACGCCGAGGGCAGCGCCCTGGAGCGGGCCGCGGCGGTCGCGCTGGCCCTGGGGGAGGGGCCGGCGGCCGGGACGCCGGAGCCGCCGCCGTCCGGCCCGCTCACCCGCCGCCAGCGCGAGGTGGCCGACCTCGTGGCCCAGGGGCTGACCGACCGGGAGATCGCCGCCCGGCTGGTCATCTCACCGCGGACGGCGGAGTCGCACGTCGAGCAGATCCTCACCCGGCTGGGCTTCCGCTCCCGGGCGCAGATCGCCGCGTGGACCGCCGCGCAGGACTGACCCACGGCCCGCGGCGCCAGGGCGAGAAACTACTTGCAACGGTGGAAAGTACATGCCACGGTGACGTCCTCGAGCCCAGGAGGTCGCCATGTCCCAGACGGAGCCCGGCGCGCTGCTCGCCGCCGACCACCTCGCCACACACGCACGGATGCAGGCCGCGGTCCGTGCGGCAGCGTTCCGTTACGTCGGCTGGCTGCTCGCCTTCGCCGCGCTGAACGTCGTGTACCTGACGGGGCTGGGCCTGCTGACCGACGACGGCTCCGTGCTCTGGCTGACCGCCGCCCACCTGCTGGGTACCGCCGGGCTCTGCGTGGGCTTCCTGTCCGGCCTCCCGCTCACCCCGTCCGGCTTCTCCCGCCGCTGGGTGCGCGCACTGCTGTCCTGGGGAGCCGTCTTCGCCGTGGTCCTCGTCCTCGGCCTGCTGTTCTTCCGTGGTCAGCCGCTGTTCTGGTTCCCGGCGGCGCTGGCCAGCGCCGTCCCGCTCGTCCTCGGCGCCCGCGCGGAGGCGCGTGCGTGACCAGCGCGCCCTCCGGCGTCCCGGCCGGCGTCGTCCACCCACGGCACCGGCTGGACGACGTCATCCACGCGCCGGTGCGGTTCTCCGTGGTGGCGGCTCTGGCCGGCACGACCGAGGCGGAGTTCGGCTGGGTGCGCGACGTCGTCGGCGTGACCGACTCGGCCTTGAGCAAGCAGGTCAGCACGCTGGAGCAGGCGGGCTACGTGCAGGTGCGCAAGGGCTACGTCGGCAAGCGCCCGCGGACCTGGCTGCGCCTCAGCCCCAGGGGCCGGGAGGTGTACACCCGGCACCTGCAGGCGCTGCGCGAGATCACGGAGGGTGGCGCACCGTCCTGACGGCGGCCACGCCTGACCGTCGTGCGCGAGGAGCCCAGGACCGGCATGGTCCTGGGCTCCTCGCGTACGGCGCCGGCCCCGCCGCGAGCTCGTGGGCGGTGGGGCAGGGGGTCCTTCGTCAGTCCGCGGGCTCGTCCACCCAGTCGGGGCCGTTGACCTCGCCCGGGCCGGCCAGGTCCGCGGCATCGACGATCGTGTACGCGTAGCCCTGCTCGGCGAGGAAGCGCTGCCGGTGGGCGGCGTACTCGGCGTCGAGGGTGTCGCGGCTGACCACGGTGTAGAAGTGCGCCTGCCGGCCGTCGGCCTTGGGGCGCAGCACCCGGCCCAGCCGCTGGGCCTCCTCCTGCCGCGAGCCGAACGTCCCCGACACCTGGACGGCGACCGCGGCCTCGGGCAGGTCGATGGAGAAGTTGGCGACCTTGGAGACCACCAGGGTCCTGATCTCCCCGGCGCGGAAGGCGTCGAAGAGCTTCTCCCGCTCCCGGTTGGTCGTCGAGCCCTGGATCACCGGGGCATCGAGGGCGCGGCCGAGCTCGTCGAGCTGGTCGAGGTAGGCGCCGATGACCAGCTTCTGCTCGTCGGGGTGCCGGTCGAGCACCCGGCGGATCACCGGCAGCTTGCTCGTCGCGGTCGCCGCGATCCGGTAGCGCTCCTCGGGCTCGGCGACCGCGTAGGTCATCCGCTCCTCGTCGTCGAGGGCGACCCGCACCTCGATGCACTCGGCCGGCGCGATGTAGCCCTGGGACTCGATGTCCTTCCACGGGGCGTCGTAGCGCTTCGGGCCGATGAGGGAGAAGACGTCGTCCTCCCGGCCGTCCTCGCGCACCAGCGTGGCGGTCAGGCCCAGCCGCCGACGGGACTGCAGGTCGGCGGTGAGCCGGAAGATCGGCGCGGGCAGCAGGTGCACCTCGTCGTAGACGATCAGGCCCCAGTCCTGCGCGTCGAACAGGTCCAGGTGCCGGTACTCGCCCTTCCGGCGGGTGGTGATCACCTGGTAGGTCGCGATGGTGACCGGGCGGATCTCCTTGCGCTCGCCGGAGTACTCGCCGATCTCGTCCTCGGTCAGCGAGGTACGGGCCAGCAGCTCGCGCTTCCACTGCCGCCCGGACACGGTGTTGGTGACCAGGATCAGCGTGGTCGCCTTGGCCTCGGCCATCGCCGCGGCGCCGACCAGCGTCTTGCCCGCCCCGCACGGGAGGACGACGACGCCCGAGCCGCCGGCCCAGAAACCGTCGACGGCCTCCTGCTGGTAGTCGCGCAGGTGCCAGCCGTCCTGCGCCAGCTCGATGGGGTGCGCCTGCCCGTCGACGTAGCCGGCGAGGTCCTCGGCCGGCCAGCCGATCTTGAGCAGCGCCTGCTTGAGCCGGCCGCGCTCCGAGGGGTGGACGACGACGGTGTCGTCGTCGATCCGCGCGCCGAGCATCGGGGCGACCTTCTTGCTGCGGACGACCTCCTCCAGCACCGCCCGGTCGGAGCTGGTGAGCACCAGCCCGTGCACCGGGTCGTTCTGCAGGGTCAGCCGGCCGAAGCGGTCCATCGTGTCGGCGACGTCGACCAGCAGCGCGTGCGGCACCGGGTAGCGGGAGTAGCGGACCAGCGCGTCGACGACCTGCTCGGCGTCGTGCCCCGCGGCGCGGGCGTTCCACAGCGCCAGCGGGGTGACCCGGTAGGTGTGCACGTGCTCGGGGGAGCGCTCGAGCTCCGCGAACGGCGCGATGGCCGCCCGGCAGTCGCGGGCGGCGGGGTGGTCGACCTCGAGCAGCAGGGTCTTGTCCGACTGGACGATCAGGGGGCCGTCAGACACGCGGGACCTCTCGTGAGGGGGAGGGGGCGGCGGCCGTACAGCGGCGGTTTCCGCGGAAATCGCCGGGCCTCGGACACGGTAACCACCGGGGACGACAGGTCCTTCCCGTCGAGCGGTCAGCCGGCGCCGTCCTCGACCAGCGCCACCGACGTGATCCGGTGGACGGCGAAGGTGCGGCTCTCCCCGCGGCGCTCGTCGTAGCCCTGCAGGAAGCCGCCGGCCAGCGACACCGGCTGGACGACGCGCTGGCTGCCGCTGCCCTGGGCGTCGACGTAGCCCAGCCACACCGGCACGCCCTCGCGGACCGCGCGGGACAGCAGCTCCAGCGTGCCGGCCGTCGTCCCGCCCGGCACCTGCCGCACCGCCTCGCCGCGGCGGGCGGCCAACGCGGCGTCGCCCGCCCGGATCTCCCGCACCGTGGCGGCCAGCTCGTCGCCGGTGAGCGGCCGCGGCGCCTGCGAGGCGGACCCCCCGGGACGGCGGCCGGCGGCACGGGGCCGGGCCGGCGGGCGGGTGAGGACGGCGCCGCCGGGGGACTCGCCGGCCGGGGCGTAGCCCGCCTCGCGCAGCACGGTGAGCACCTCGTCGGCGCCCAGCCCGCTGACCAGCACCCCGGGGGCGAGGCGGCGCAGCTCGGCGGTCGCCGTCCGCCGGTCGTTGAGCACCTGGGAGAGCAGCCCGTGGTCGTCGGAGCGCACGTAGCTCTCGATCGCACCCACCCGCAGCCGGCCGTGCTGGCGGGCCGCGTCGTCCACCAGGTAGTCCAGCGCCTGGGGCACGGGGGTCCGCGAGGCGCGGGCGAAGAAGTCGTGCAGGTCGGTCGCCGACCACCCGGAGTCCAGGGCGCGGCGCACGCTGGCCTCCGACACCCGGAAGACCGTCGCCCCGCCCGAGGACTCGACGTCGGCGACGACGGCCAGGGTGTCGGCCAGCTCGGCGACCAGCGGGCCGGGCGCGACCAGCGACAGGTCCGGCTGGGCCAGCACGTGGTCGACCGGGGCGGGCAGCAGCCCGCGCACCGCGTCGGCCGCGCCGTCCTCGCCGGTGGCCAGCAGTCCGCGCCCGCCGCTGGACAGCACCCCGTTCACGACGACGCCCAGCCGCGCGGCCTCGGCGAGCAGGTCGGGGACCGGGGCCAGCCGGTCGGCCCGCCGCGGGGTGCGCCAGCGCAGCACGGCGACCAGGTCACCGGCGGCCACGCCGCGGCCGGGCGGGTACTCGGCGAGCGCGGTCAGGACCGACCGGCGGATCGCCGGCGCGGTGTGTCGCACCAGGTCGGGGGAGAGGGCGTTGACCGCCTTGCCGGCGACGTCGCGCTGCCCGGCGAGGGAGGGCAGCCGGACGGCGGCCAGCCAGCCGGCGGCCAGCGTCGCCCAGCGGTCGGGCAGGTCCTGCTCCCGCCACACGTCGAACGCCCGCGTGGGCAGCCACTCGTCGCGGTGCGGGCCGCCGACGTCGAGCAGGCCGGCCGCGTGGGCCAGCTCCAGCAGCCAGCCGGCCTCCGGCTCGGGGACGTGCAGGGCGCGGGCCAGCCGCTTCTGGTCGCGGACCCCGATCCCGCCGCTGCGCAGCAGCCCGGCCGGCTCCTCCTCGAGCAGGGCCAGCAGCTCGCCGACCCGTCCGATCGCCTCCATCGCGGCGCCGGCGGCCTGCCGGTCGACGACGGCGGGGTCGCGCTCGACGACGGCCGGCTCCGGGCGCAGCCGCGGTGGTCCGTAGGGCAGGCCGCCGCGGAGCTGCAGCCCGATCTCGCGGGGCAGCTCCACGTTGAGCGCGTCGATGCGCGCCAGCAGGCCGCGCTGCAGCAGCCGGCGGGCGGGCGAGGCGGCGCCGCCGTCGGTGTCGGGGAGGTGGCCGACCGGTCGCTCCCCGGACAGCCGCTCCAGCACGTCGCGCTCCTCGGCCGGCAGCTCGGCCAGGGCCTTCGGCAGGTCCGCGGGCAGCGCCAGGCGCAGCTCTCCCGCCCGGCGGCCCAGGCCCGCCGGGTACCGGACGGCGCGCCGCACCGGCTCGGGGGCGTGCAGCACGTCGTCCCCCCACAGCAGCGCCCGCGTAGTCAGCCGGTCGACGGCCGCCTCGAGGACGTCGTCGGGTACCGCCGGCAGCGCCGCGGGCAGGTCGGCGGCGTCGACCCCGTCGGTGTCCGCGAGCAGCACCACGTCGAGCACCTGCAGCGTGGCGGCGTCCAGCTCGTCGAGGGCGCGGTCGACCGACACGGGCACGGCCAGCCGGCTGGCCAGCGCGACGACGTCGGACGGCGCGGGACGGGCCACGTCGGGCCGCGCGGCCAGCAGCGCGGCGAGCTGCTCGTCGCTGCGGGTGCGCAGCCAGGAGGCGAGCGTCGCGGGGGCGGGCGGGGACATCCGGTCCACGTTACGTCGCCGTCCCCACCGACGCCCCTGCCAGCATGGGAGCGTGATCCCGGCCGCGGAGGACCCGCAGACCCGCGCCGCGCTGACCGGCTACCAGGCCGGCGCGCTGCGCTGGCTGGCCGGCGGGGTCATCGCCGTCGTCCTCGGGGTGCTGCTCGCCGCCGCGGCGGTGACCATCGCCCGCGACTCCGGGCGGCAGCTGCCCCTGGCCGGCCTGCTGGTGGTCTCGCTGGTGTTCGTCGGTGCCGTCGCGGCCGTCGCCGGCGCCGGTGCGCTGGCCCGCCACCACCGCTGGCGGCGGGCGCTGCAGACGGTGCCCTGGCAGACCGGCGTGCTGCGCGTCGCGGGCCCCGCGGTGCTGTCCTTCGAGCCCGAGGGCTACGACGAGCTCGACCCCCTGGCCGAGCCGGTGCGGCTGCGGCTGACCAGCACCGCGGTGTGGCGGACCCGCGCGGTCCAGCAGCTGCACGACGCGGTGGTGCGTGCCGCGCCGGTCGGGCCACGCGAGTGGGTGCTCACCGCGGACGGCGTCCCCACGGTCTACGGCGCCCGCGCGGTGCGCCACCACTGACCCCACGCAGGGGCTGACTTGCGTGCATCCGGGGTACTGCTTCCGCCAAGATGCACGACGGACGCGCGGGCACCGCGCGGTGCGCGCGAGAACTGAGCACATCGGAGGACACGGCGACATGGCGAAGCGGAACACGAAGCACGACCACCTGAGAGAGCCCACCTGGGGTGTGTCGGACGACGGCGGCGCTCCCGTGAGCGAGTTCCTCGCGGAGTCGGCCGGCCCGCTGTCGCCCTTCGGTGAGGACCACGACTTCCCGCTGCCGCCCAACCGCCTGCGGTACGCCCACCCGACCGACAAGCCCAACCGGGCCGGCGTCCAGGCGGGGGAGTAGCCGTGACGACACCCGCGCTGCCGTCCTACAGCAGTGGCACCTCGACCGTGCCCCTCCTCGGGGACACCATCGGCGCCAACCTGGACCGGACGGCGGCGCGGGTGGGCGACCGTGAGGCGCTGGTGGAGTGCGCCACGGGTCGCCGCTTCAGCTACACGCAGTTCGTCGCCGAGGTCGACGCCGTGGCCCTGGGGCTGGACGCGCTCGGCGTCGGCAAGGGCGACCGGGTGGGCATCTGGGCGCCCAACTGCGCCGAGTGGGCGTTCGTCCAGTACGCGACGGCGAAGCTCGGCGCGATCCTGGTCAACATCAACCCGGCCTACCGCACGCACGAGCTGGCCTTCGTCCTGCAGCAGGCCGGCATCTCGGTCCTGGTCAGCGCGCCGGAGTTCAAGACCAGCGACTACCGGGCGATGGTCGCCGAGGTCCGCGGCGACTGCCCGGGCCTGCGCGAGGTCCTCTACCTCGGCTCGGCGGAGTGGGACCGGCTGGTCGCCACCGGCCGGTCCGGTGACCGCGGGCTGCTGGCCGAGCGGGAGACCCGGCTGTCGGCCGACGACCCGATCAACATCCAGTACACGTCCGGGACGACGGGCTTCCCCAAGGGCGCCACGCTCACCCACCACAACCTGCTCAACAACGGCTTCTTCGTGGGCGAGGGCTGCGGCTACACCGAGGCCGACCGGATCTGCATCCCGGTGCCCTACTACCACTGCTTCGGCATGGGCATGGGCAACCTCGCGGCCACCAGCCACGGCGCCACCATGGTCATCCCCGCGCCCGGCTTCGACCCGGCCGCGACGCTGCAGGCGGTCCAGGACGAGCGGTGCACCTCGCTGTACGGCGTCCCCACGATGTTCATCGCCGAGCTGGCGCTGCCGGACTTCGCGTCCTACGACCTCTCCAGCCTGCGCACCGGCATCATGGCCGGCTCGCCCTGCCCGGTGGAGGTGATGAAGCGGGTGGTCTCGGAGATGGGGATGACCGAGGTGACCATCTGCTACGGCATGACCGAGACCTCCCCGGTCTCCACCCAGACCGGCGCCGACGACGACCTGGACCGGCGCACCTCCACCGTGGGTCGCGTGCACCCGCACCTGGAGGTCAAGGTGATCGACCCCGAGACGGGGCTGACCGTGCCGCGCGGCACGCCGGGGGAGTTCTGCACCCGCGGCTACTCCGTGATGCTCGGCTACTGGGACGAGCCGGAGAAGACCGCCGAGGTCATCGACGCCGCCCGCTGGATGCACACCGGCGACCTCGCCGTGATGGACGCCGAGGGCTACCTGAACATCGTCGGCCGGATCAAGGACATGGTCATCCGCGGCGGGGAGAACGTGTACCCGCGGGAGGTCGAGGAGTTCCTCTACACCCACCCGGACATCGTCGACGCCCAGGTCATCGGCGTCCCCGACGAGCGCTTCGGTGAGGAGCTCATGGCCTGGGTGCGGCTGCGGGAGGGCGCCGAGCCGCTCACCCCCGAGGCGCTGCGCGAGTTCTGCGCGGGCAAGCTGGCCCACTACAAGATCCCGCGCTACGTCAAGATCGTCGACGCCTTCCCGATGACGGTCACCGGCAAGGTCCGCAAGGTCGAGATGCGCCAGGTCTCGGTCGAGGAGCTCGGGCTCCAGTCCGCCGCCGCCGTCCGCAACGCCTGAGCCCGGTCCCGGGCGGCGGTTTCCGCGGAAACCGCCGGGTGCAGACTCCCTCCCCGGTCAGGCAGGTGCGCAGGGCACCACGAGGGCCCGGTGGTCCGACAGCGGCAGCCGCACCGCCTCGGCCGGCCCGCGTGCGGTGATGGGGCCGCGCGCCAGCACGTGGTCCAGCTGCCGGGTGGGCTCGTCGACCGGGAAGGTCGCCGCCGTGGCCGGTGCCAGCGGCTGCAGCCCGCTGACCCGCACGGCCTGGCCCGCCTGCATGTTCAGGTCACCCATGAGGACCAGGGGCTCGCAGGTGCCGGTGAGCGACCGCACCAGCTTCGACAGCTGCAGCGCGCCCCAGCCCGGCACGAACGACAGGTGGGTGTTGCAGACGGTGAACTGCCCCGACGGTCCATCGAGGACGGCGGCGACGGCGACCCGCGGCTCGTCGCCCACCATCGTCGGCCGCGGGGCGCCGCGGAACCACACCGGCACCCGGCTGCGCAGGGCGGGCAGCCGCACCACCCGCCAGGACACCACCGGGTAGCGCGACAGCAGCGCGATCCCGTAGGTGGCCGATCCGGGCTGCTCCTCCCCGGTGGCGGCCATCCAGGTGCCGCCGGGAGTGCCGTGCAGCGCCGCCACGAACTGCGAGTCCACCGCGCCCATCGCCTCGGCGGCGACCGCGGTCAGGTCCGCGCCGAGGGACCGTGGCTGGTCGCGGTCGACCTCCTGCAGTCCGAGCACGTCGGCGTCCAGGGTCTTCACCGCGGTGGCGAGGCGCTCGACGTCCACCCGGTCGTCGACCGGCGAGCGCCCGTGGAGGATGTTGAAGGTCGCGATCCGCACGAGCGTTCCTGTGCCCCGCGCGCCGCCGTCCACACCGTCACGTTCCGACGGGCGCACCCCGGGTAGCAGGTGCTGCGTGCTGCCGTCCGACCGCGAAGAGATCCGGGACCTCCTCAAGCGCGTCGCCGTCGCGCTCAAACAGGGCGACGTCCCCTTCGCGCTCTGCGGCGGGTACGCGGCCTGGGTGCGCGGCGCTCCCGAGCCGGACCACGACGCCGACTTCCTCGTGCCCGCCGCCGAGGCCGAGCGCGCGGCGAAGGTGCTGGCCGAGGCCGGGCTGCAGGTCGTCGATCCGGCGGAGGACTGGCTGACCAAGGTGGTGCAGGGCAACTCGTTCGTCGACGTGCTGTGGCGCACCTGCGGCATCCCGGTGGAGCAGGACCTCATCGACCGGGCCGAGGACCTGCCGGTGCTGTCGGTGCACATGCCGGTGCTCGAGGCCACCGACATCGTCGTCACCAAGCTGATGGCCCTCGACGAGCACTACTGCGACTACGGGCGGGTGCTGCCGGTGGCCCGCGCGCTGCGCGAGCAGGTCGACTGGGACCGGGTGCGCCGGGAGGTGGCCGCCAACGACTTCGCGGCGGTCTTCCTCGTCCTGCTCGACCGGCTCGGCATCGTCGAGCAGCCGGTCAGCGGGGACTGAACACCGCCACGAGGGCGGCGCCGGCCACCGTGACGACGACGGCCGTGGCCAGCAGTGCCAGGCGCGGCACCGCGACGCCCGTGCCGCGGTCCAGCGCCCGCTCCACCGCCCGCTCCCGCAGCGGCGCCAGCCCGCCGAGGACGGCGAGGCCCAGCAGCGCGACGACGCCGGCCACCGCCAGCCGCACCGGCGCGCCGCCGGTCACGGCCGCGCGGGCCAGCAGGCCGGCGACGGCGAGCACCCCCAGGCCGGTGCGCTGCCAGGACAGCACGGTGCGCTCCGGCTGGGTCTCCTGGGCGCTCACCTCCGGAGCACCTCGATCCCGACGAGGACGGCGACGACCACGAGGACGGCGGCCACCGCCGCGACCAGAGCCGGCAGCACGCGGCCGGGTGGCAGCGGCCGGTCGGCGTCGATCGCCCGCTCGTTGCGCCGCCAGCGCACGTACCCGCCGACCGCTGCCCCGAGCCCGGTCAGGACCAGCGCCACCGCGACCGCGGCGCTGCCCCACCCGACCCCGAGGTCGGGGGCGTACTCGGCCACCGCGACCCCGCCTGCGACCAGCGCCAGCCCGGTGCGCAGCCAGGCCAGCAACGTCCGTTCGTTGGCCAGCGTGAACCGGTAGTCGGGGTGGTCGGGCGGTGGCACCGGCACAGGCTAGGCCGGTCGCCGGGGCAATCCGGGTGGGCCGGCGGGGTGTGGCGACTAACCTGAGCACCGCGGCGACCTGTGCCGCATCCGTCCTCCCGGCCTGGTGCCGGGCCGCCCGCGACCGACGACTGAGGGATCAACGTGCCCACCGGCAGAGTCAAGTGGTTCAACCCGGAGAAGGGGTTCGGCTTCCTTTCCCGTGAGGACGGCCCGGACGTCTTCGTGCACAAGGACGCCCTCCCGGCCGGCACCAGCGAGCTCAAGCCCGGTCAGCGGGTGGAGTTCGGCATCGTCGCCGGCCGCCGCGGCGACCAGGCGCTGCAGGTGCGGGTGCTCGACCCGCTGCCCTCGGTGACGGCGGCACACGCCGAGCGGACCCGCAAGAAGCCCGACGAGCTGGTCCCGATCATCGAGGACCTGATCAAGCTGCTCGATGACGTCTCCAACGGGCTGCGCCGCGGCCGGCACCCCGACCGGCCGGTGGCCCGCAAGGTCGCCTCGGTGCTGCGCGCGGTCGCCACCGACCTGGAGCACTGACAGAGGACCACCCCCCCACGCCTCGCAGGCTCAGGCGGAGGGACCGTGGAGGGTGGCCGGGTCAGCCCTGGGGCGGGGCGCTGCTGGTCGGCGTCCCGCCCAGGTCGCCACCGGCGCGGACGAACCCGACCGGCCACGCCCCGCTGAAGCCCTCGCACTCCTCGACGGCGTCCTCGACGACGACGAGGTAGAACGCCGGCGGGACGACGTCGGAGCTGTTGACCTCGAACACGGCCGCGCCGGTCTCGACGTCCACGATGCCGAGCCGTTCCTGGATCTGCTCGTCGTAGACCTGCACGTCCCAGCCGTTCTCGGCCACCGAGTCGGGCACGGTGAGCCGGATGGTGGTGCCGGGGGAGACCTCGACGATCGGCGAGGCAGGAGGGAACTGCTGCCGCTCGCCGTCCACGCAGGACTGGCTGGGCGGGACCTGCACCTCCTGCGGCCCGGCCTCCACGACGACGTCCTGCGGCCCGGACGGCCCGGAGCCGCAGCCGGCCAGCAGCAGGACGACGGCCGGGATCGCGACCCGCCTCACGAGAGCCGGCCCAGCGGGTCGGTCAGCGCGTCCGCGGCCGGCAGCGGCTCGGTGGGCGCGGCGCCCCGGCGGCGCGGACGCCAGAGCACCAGCCCGACGGCGAGCACGAGCAGGGCGGCGGCGACGGTGAAGCCCAGCCAGCCGGTCGGCGGCAGGGCGATGCCGAGCGCGCCGCCGACGACCCAGGACAGCTGCAACACGGTCTCCGACCGGGCGAACGCCGAGGCCCGCAGGCGCTCGGGCACCTCACGCTGGATGATCGCGTCGAGGGCGACCTTGCCCAGGGCGTTGGCGA
Organism: Geodermatophilus sp. SYSU D01176; assembly: GCF_054050015.1. Taxonomy (NCBI): domain Bacteria; kingdom Bacillati; phylum Actinomycetota; class Actinomycetes; order Geodermatophilales; family Geodermatophilaceae; genus Geodermatophilus; species Geodermatophilus sp. SYSU D01176. Next base: position 210,958 of record NZ_JBJGYN010000003.1, read on the forward strand.
CGGCGGCCACGCCGGCGACGAGGGCGGCCATCGGGAAGCTGTAGAGGACCGCCGCGACGACGCTGATCGCGGCCGCGCACCCCGCCGACCAGAGCACCAGCCGGTCGGGGTCGGCCCGGTGCAGCCGGGAGCCGACCGCGGTGCCCAGCACGCTGCCCACGCCGGCCGCCGCGGCGACCGCGCCGAGCGCCACGGTGCCCTGCCAGCCGCCCGCCACCGTGGCCTGCACGAGGAACGCGGAGAAGATCGTGAGGAAGCCGCCCAGGCCGCGGAGCGCGGCGTTGGCCCGCAGCGCGACGACCACCCGGGGGCTGACCGGGCGTCGGCGCCGCCCGGCAGTCACGGGCTGCGGTGCGGTGGAGAGGACGTCGGCGGGCAGCTCTCCGGTGGGGACGTCGACGTGGCGGGGCAGCCGCACCGCGAGCACCGCGCCGCAGGCGAAGACCGCGGCGGTCGCCCACAGCAGCCACGGGAAGCCGAGCGCCCACGCCAGCCCGGCCCCGATCCCGCCGAAGACGGCCGCGGTGAGCAGGCCGAACACCGACGTCCGGGCGTTGGCCGAGGTCAGCGACATCGCGCCGGGCAGCACCCGGGGGACCACCGCGGCGCGCAGCACGTTGTGCGCCTTGGACAGCACCAGCACGCCGAGCGCCGCCGGGTAGAGCCAGAGGTCGTCGAAGTGCGCGGCCATGACCAGCGCCAGCGCGGCCCGCCCCAGCTGGCTCGTGGCCATGGCCCAGCGGCGGCCACGCTGCAGCCGGTCGAGCAGCGGCCCGATCACCGGGGCGACGACCGCGAACGGGGCCATCGTCATCAGCAGGTACAGCGCGACGTTGCTGCGCTGCGCGTCGGCGGTCGCGGCGAAGAACAGCGTGCCGGCCAGCGAGACGGCGACCATCGCGTCGCCGGCCATGTGCAGGGCGTTCACCCACAGCAGCTGGGCCAGGCCGCTGGAGCCGGCGCCGTCCGCCCGGCTCGCCGTCTGCACCCGGCGGACGGCGGCACCGGTCAGCTCACGGGTCCGCGCGGCGGCCACCCGGGTGACCGTCAGCTTCCGCGGCGGCGGGGGTGGCGGCGGCAGCGCGGCGGTCGGCGGGAGGGTGTCCGCGCCGTCCCCCGCCGCCGGCAGCGGGCGGGTGGCCGGCCGCTGCACCTCCAGGGGCGTGGTCTGCGTCCCGGGAGTCCCCGGCGGCGATGGGCGCCGGCGCAGGGCTCGGCGCCGGGCGCCGGGCGGACGGGACGACGACACGCAGCCCATGGTGCCGCACCGACCTGGGAGGACACGGCCGGCGCCCCCGCACCACCCGGCGCCCACCCTCGTCAGGGAGAATGGCGCCGTGGCCGAGTTCTCCGACCCCGCGGCCGCGGGGAGCGACGTGCCCAGCACCGCGGTCGAGCTGGCGCGGGACGCCGCGGTCGAGACCGCCGGGTCCCCCGACCTGGTCGGCGAGCACCTCGGCGCCACCCCCGAGACGCCGTCCGCCGTGCCGGTGGGTGGGGACCTCGGCGAGGTCGTCACCCACTCCTTCGCCAGCCGGCTGCCCGGCTACGTCGGCTGGTACTGGGCGGTCACCCTCGCCCGCGTGCCGGGCGAGGAGCAGGTGACCGTCGACGAGGTCGTGCTGCTGCCCGGCGAGCAGGCGCTGCTCGCCCCCGCCTGGGTGCCGTGGCACGAGCGGCTGCGCCCCGGCGACCTGTCGGTCGGCGACGTGCTGCCCTCCACCGAGGACGACCCCCGGCTGGTGCCCGGCTACACCTCCGACGACGACTCCGCCGACGACCCCGAGGGGTCCGTCGTCGCATCCGAGGTCGGCCTCGGCCGGGAGCGGGTCATGTCCCGGGAGGGACGGGAGGAGGCCGCCGCCCGCTGGAGCGCCGGGGAGTTCGGCCCCCGCTCGGCGATGGCCCGGCAGGCCCCCGGCCCGTGCGGCACCTGCGGCTTCTTCCTGCCGCTGGCCGGCTCGCTGCGGCACGGCTTCGGTGCGTGCGGGAACGTCTACGCCCCGGCCGACGGGCGCGTGGTCGCCGTCGACTACGGCTGCGGCGCGCACAGCCAGGCGACGCTGGCGACGGACGACGCGGCCGAGGTGGTGCGCTCGGCGCGCTACGACACCGGCTCGTTCGACGTGCTCTGACACTGTCGGCCCAGCGGCCGACAACCGCAGCCAGGTGCCGTTCCCCTGGTGAGCTGAGCGCGTCCCGGTCCTCGTCGGGGAGGCCTCCGGCCCCCGCTCCTCGAACCGACATCCGCGGCTGACCGCCGTCCCCGGCCTGAGCTGAGCCTCGGGTCGTGCGGTCCTCCGTGCGGTGCTGCAGGACCGCAGGAGCGTGTGGAACGCCGCAGCAGCGGAGGAGCGTGTCGGGTGGGCCTTCAGTCCCGGTGGCGGCCGATCTGGCCCTGCAGGCGCATGACGCCGAGCCCGACGCCGGCCAGGGCGATGCCGGCGACACACGTCCAGGTCCACACCCGGTCGACCCGGTCGCCGAGCAGCAGCAGCACGACGAGCGCCACCACCCACAGCACGGCCCCGATCAGCACCACCCGCACGGTGTCCACACGCAGCGGGGGAGGCGCCTGCTTGGCCGGTCGCGACACGCCCCGACCCTAGAACGCGCTGGCCCCGACGCGTGTCATGTCGCCGGAACGCAGGTGTGGCACGCTGTCGCCGCTCATCGCAGTCCCCACCGGACAGCCGGCGCGCTCCCCCCGCCGCTGTCCCGGCCGCGCGCCCGGAGAGTCGTCATGGCAGAGAAGTCCCGCCCGTCCTCGGGCAGCTCCACGGACGGTGGCACGCCGGCCGACGTCGCGGCCGGGGCCCAGCCCCCGCGGCGCAGCGAGGGCCCGCGGGTCAGGCCCAGCAACGGGCTCGACCGCTACTTCGGCATCAGCGCCCGCCGGTCGACGACGGGCCGCGAGGTGCGCGGCGGTCTGACGACCTTCTTCACGATGGCCTACATCGTGCTGCTGAACCCGATCATCCTGACCAGCATCCCGGGCCAGGACGGCACTCCGGGCGCGGACGTCACCGGCACGGTGCTGCCCTTCCCGGCGATCGCAGCGGTCACCGCGCTGATCGCGGGGGTCATGACGATCCTCATGGGCGTCGTCGGCCGCTACCCGTTCGCGCTGGCCACCGGCCTGGGCATCAACGCGATCGTCGCGGTGTTCGCGGCCACCCAGCTCTCCTGGCCCGAGATCATGGGCCTGGTGGTCCTCGAGGGCCTGCTCATCACGGTGCTGGTGCTGACCGGCTTCCGGAGGGCGGTCTTCGAGGCCATCCCGCCGCAGCTGAAGACGGCGATCGCCGTCGGCATCGGCTTCTTCCTGACCATCATCGGGCTGGCCGACGCCGCCATCATCCGGCCGGGCAACCCCCTGATCAGCTTCGGCATCGGCGGTCAGCTCGCCGGCTGGCCGATGCTGGTGTTCGTCTTCGGCCTGCTGCTGATGAGCGTCCTGGTCGTGCGGCGGGTCCGGGGTGGTCTGCTCATCGGCATCGTGGCCACCACGGTGCTCGCCATCGTCGTCGAGGCCCTCGCCGGGATCGGCCCGCGGATCGAGAACGGCGAGGAGGTCAACCCGCGCGGCTGGGCGCTGCAGGTCCCGGCGCTGCCCGAGGACGTCGTCAGCGCCCCGGACCTCTCCATCATCGGCGACTTCTCGCTGTTCGGCGGGTTCGAGCGGATCGGCGTCATCGCCGCGCTGCTCATCGTCTTCTCCATCATGATCGCCGACTTCTTCGACACGGTCGGCACCGTGACCGCCGTCGGCGCCGAGGGCGGGCTGCTCGACGAGAAGCGCAACCTGCCCAACTCGCAGCCGGTCCTGCTGGTGGACTCGCTCGCCGCCGCGGCGGGCGGCGCGGGCAGCGTCTCGTCGAACACGACCTACATCGAGAGCGCCTCCGGCGTCGCCGACGGCGCGCGCACCGGGCTGGCCAGCGTCGTCACCGGCGTGCTGTTCCTGGTGACCATGTTCCTCAGCCCGCTGGTGCTGGTGGTGCCCTCGGAGGCGGCGGCCCCCGCGCTCGTCATCGTCGGCGCGCTGATGATCAGCCAGATCCGGAACCTCGAGTGGGACGACATGTCGCTGGTCATCCCGGCGTTCCTGGCGATCGCGCTCATGCCGTTCACCTACTCGATCACCAACGGCATCGGCGCCGGCGTGGTCAGCTACGTGCTCCTGCGCTCGGCGGTCGGCCGGCACCGCGAGGTGCACCCGCTGATGTGGGTGATCGCCGTGGTGTTCGTCGTCTACTTCGCCCTCGAGCCGCTGCAGCAGCTGTTCTGAACGACGGTCCCGCCCGAGGTCGTTAGGCTGGGCAACCGTGAGCCGGACGACGCTGGACACCGCGGCGCTGGCCCACGACCTGCGGCTGGCCGTCATGCGGTTCTCCCGCCGGCTGCGCAACCAGCGGGTCGACCAGTCGGTGACGCTCACCCACCTGGCCGCGCTGTCCACGCTCAAGCGGCACGGCGCGATGAGCCCGGGTGAGCTGGCCGGCCACGAGCGGGTCCAGCCGCCGTCGATGACCCGGGTCGTCGTCGCGCTCGAGGGGATGGGGCTGGTCACCCGCAGCCCGCACCCGACCGACGGGCGGCAGGTGCTCATCGACCTCACGCCGGCCGGGGAGCAGCTGCTCAGCGCGGAGGCCCAGGCCCGTGAGGCCTGGCTCGCCGGCATGCTCCAGCAGCTGAGCGCCGAGGAGCGGGCGGTGCTGCGCGAGGCGGCCGTCATCATGGAGAAGCTGGCGAGTGGGTGAGCGGCCGGGCGACGGACGGCGGCACGTTCCGGTCGCTGCGGGTGCGCAACTACCGGGTCTACGCCTCGGCGAACCTGGTCAGCCTCACCGGCACCTGGATGCAGCGGATCGGCCAGGACTGGCTGGTCCTGCAGCTCTCCGGTGACGACGGCGTCGCCCTCGGCCTGGTCACGGCGCTGCAGTTCGGCCCCACGCTCCTGCTCGGCATGTACGGCGGCGTCCTGGCCGACCGCTACCCCAAGCGCCGGGTGCTCCTGGCCACCCAGACCCTCATGGGGCTCGTCGCCCTCCTCCTCGGCGTGCTCGTGGCCTCCGACGCATCGCCCTGTGGCACGTGTTCGTGCTCGGCGCCGCGCTGGGCTCGGTCTCCGCGATCGACGCCCCGGTCCGGCAGGCGTTCGTCCCGGAGATGGTCGGCCCCGACCTGCTGACCAACGCGGTCAGCCTCAACTCGACGATCTTCAACAGCGCCCGGCTGGTCGGTCCCGCCGCCGCCGGACTCGTCATCGGCGCGGCCTCCGGCGACACCGCGCCGACCTTCCTCGTCAACACGGCCAGCTTCGCGTTCACCATCGGTGCCCTGCTGGCGATGCGGCCCGGCGAGCTGCACCCCAGCCGCCCGGTGGCCCGCGCCCGCGGCCAGCTCCGTGAGGGGCTCGCCTACGCGTGGTCGCGCCCGGACCTCCGGCTGGCGATGGGCCTGGCCCTCGTGCTGGGCACCTTCACCTTCAACTCCCAGGTGACCATCGCGCTGATGGCCCGCGAGGTCTTCGGCGTGGGTGCCGAGGCGTTCGGCCTGCTCACGACCTGCTTCGCCGTCGGGTCGCTGTCCGGCGCGCTCCTGTCCACGCGCCGGACCCGCCGGCCGCGGCCGCGGTTCCTCGTGGGCGCGGCGGTGGTCTTCGGCCTGGCGTCGATCGCCTGCGGGCTGATGCCCACGTACTGGTCGTTCGCCGCGCTGCTCGTGCCGACCGGCGCCGCGGGCCTGGTGTTCAGCGTGGCCACCAACAGCTTCGTGCAGCTCGGCGTGGACCCGCAGCTGCGCGGCCGGGTGATGGCGCTGTACTTCACCTGCTTCATGGGCGGGACGCCGGTCGGGGCGCCGCTGATCGGCTGGGTGGCCGAGCGGTGGGGAGCGCCCTGGGGATTCGTCCTCGGCGGGGTGCTCGCGGTGGCTGCGGGGGCCGGGGCGGCGGGGTGGCTGGCGCGCGGGCGGCGGGTGCGGCTGGAGGCGGGCGTCGTCCCGCCGCGGCTGCAGCTCCACGTGGGACCGCGGGTCGCCGCCGGGGCGGGGTCGGCCGAGGCGCCGGGTACCCCGAGCCCGCCCTGAGGCCGCCGGTCCGTCGTACCGTGACGACCACCACTCTCGAGTCGTCCGCGGAGGCGGCAATGGGCAGCTCGCTGATCCACCTGGGGGCGATCGTCGGCGGCGTGGTGGGCTCGGTGGCCCTCATGGGCTGGCTGGCCCGGCTGGCGTTCGGCTCGGCCCGCCTGCCCCTGCCGCACCGGGTGGAGCCGGTGCCCGTCGGCCGCCCGCTCGAGCAGGTCGCTGCCGACCTGCGCCGGCTGGGCCGCCAGCTATCCACCGTGCCCGCCGGGGCGCCGATGGCCCGCCGGCGGGGGCTGCAGGCGGCCTACGACGACGTCCTGACCGAGGCGGCCCGGCTGCTGGAGGTGCCGCACCGGCTGGACGCCGTGCCGCCCGGGCGGCCCCGCGACGTCGAGCGGCTGCGGCTGCAGACCGCGCTGACCGAGGCCGGCCTGGTGGTGCCCGACTGACCGCGCCCCGTCCGCGCCGGCTGTTCTTCGCGGTGACGCCGTCGGCCGACGCGCTGGCCGACCTCGACCGCGCCCTGATGCCGCTGCGCGCAGCGCCGGGGGCACCGCGGTGGACGCCGCCCACGCGCTGGCACCTGACGCTGCTGTTCCTCGGCGCGGTGCCGGCCGAGCGGGTCGAGCGGCTGGTCCCCGCGGCCGGGCCCGCCGTGGCGGCCACCCCGCCGCTGACCCTGCGGCTGGCCGGCGCCGGGCGCTTCGGCTCGCGCCGTCGTCCGCAGGTGTTCTGGGCCGGGGTCGCGGGGGACGGCGACGCGCTGGGCGCCCTCGCCGGCCGGCTGGCCGCGGTGGCCCGCGGGCTGGCGTTGCCGGTGGAGGACCGGCCTTTCCGCGCACACCTCACCCTCGGCCGCTGGCGGCCCGGCCGGCCCGGGGACGGCGACCTGCCTGACCGGCTGGCCGGCTACCGCGGGCCGGAGTGGCCGGTGACCGAGGTGGCGCTGCTGGAGAGCCACCTCGGTCCCGAGCCGCGCTACGACCGGGTCGCGGCCTGGCCCGCCAGCTGAGGACGGCCACCCGTCACGGGCCCTCCGCCTGAGCCTGCGACGCGTGCGGGGGAAGGGTGATCGGTTCTCTCACAGCGGTGTGCCGGTGGGGTGACGGGTGCTGTCGCGGCAGCGAGATCACGTGATCGCGCACGGCTGAACGCCTGGAAGCGTGCGACATCACGCGATCTCGTCAGTTGACCACCTCCGTCAGCCAACCCGAGAACCGCTGTCAGACGACCGGGCCGGGCACCGGGGAGGTCGCTGCCGGGTCGGGCGCCTCGCCGGGCTCGAGCAGCTCGGGCTCCTCGTCGTCCGGCTCCTCGAGCTCGGGCTCCTCCTCGTGCGGCGCCTCGTCCTCGACGTCCTCCTCGCCCTCCGGGGCCTCGTCCTCCTCACCCTCGTCCTCCTCACCCTCGTCCTCCTCGCCCTCGGGAACCTCGAAGGCCCGCGGGTCGATGGCGTCGGCCCAGAGCAGGAAGTGACCCATGGAGTAGCCGGCGCCGGGGTCGAAGCCGGGGTTGGCGGTGAAGTAGGAGCTGGTGTCGCAGGCCATCAGACCGAGGATCACCTCGGCGACGATCGTGCCGCCGACCGGGCCCAGCCGGTGCCCGCCGAGCAGCTCGGCCTCCTTGAGCACGTAGAACCAGAGCGGCGCCTTGCCCTTCCAGCCCGGGTCGGTGAGCCCCAGTTGCTGGTTGGTGAGCGGCGGAAGGCCCATCGCGACGGCGACGTCCTGGCCGGCGGGCAGGCCCAGCCGCTTGCCGCGCAGCAGGTTGCGCTCGGCGAGGGACGTGATCGCACCGGCGGTGGGGGCGACGACGGTCGGCGGCAGCGTCGACAGCGGCAGCGACAGCTGCGTGTCGATCAGGCGCGCCATGTTGCGGTCGTCGGGCGTGCTCATGCCGGGGATCTCGAAGAAGTAGTTCCAGTCGATCCACAGGTCCTCCGGGACCGGCCGGTTGCCGCGCAGGTCCTGGTACCCCTCGTTGCCGAAGATCGGCACGGTCTTCTGGTCGTGCACCTCGTACTCGGCCCGGATCATGCTGTGCCCGAAGCGGTAGGCCGCGCCGGAGTACTCGACGGGCATGTACGGCCGGCGCGGGTTGCGCGGCTTGTAGAACCTCCCGAGGAACTCGATCGGCCCGCCGCGACGGCGGCGGACGAGCCGGTCGACGACGTCGCGGCCGACGATCCGCGGCAGGTAGTCGTTGACGATCAGCCACTGGTAGTGCCAGCGGACCAGCTGCTGGGCCTGCACGAAGGTCTTCCCCTCGTCGCGCAGCTTGTTGTGCAGGCGCAGGAAGACCGCGTGGAACTGCGCCACGATCAGGTTCTCGTCGTTGCGGGGGTCGCCGAGGTAGGCCGCGCCGACGTCGTCCCGGGGCAGGTCGCGCACGCCGTCGTGGTCGTTGCAGAGCAGGTAGCCCGGCCGCGCGGGGTCATAGAGTTCCGGGCTGCCGGCCGGGCCCTTGCCGTACACGCTGGCCAGGTCGAAGCGGGGCGTGTCGTAGTTGGTCATCGCCCGCGGGTCCTGCTGCTGCAGGCTGAGCGGCGTCTTGTCCAGCGTCATGTCGTGGTCGACGAACTGGCCGAGGTAGATGTAGCCGGCCGGCATGCCCGGGTTGTCGAAGGCGACGTCGGAGTCCTTGACGTCCGACAGCGGCGCCTTGCCGTCGTTCATGGCGACCGCCAGGGCGGTGAGCAGCGCGTCCGGCGGGGCGAAGGCCGGCAGCTTCTTGAACATGAGCCCGAAGCGGGCCTCGGTGTCCCGGCCGGCGCGCACCGCGATGTCGCTGCCGCGGGGGTTGCCGACGGCGTGTGCGCCGCGGGCGGCCCGCGGACGACGGGTCGGCGGCTGGGGCGCGGTCGGCGGGGGAGCCGTCGGCGGGCGGCGGGCCGGTGCGGCGTGCGCGGTCCCGCTCATCACCGGCAGCGCGGCGATCCCGGCCAGGCCGGCCAGCACCGCGCGTCGCGACACCCCGCTGCGCGTCGTCCCGGCGCCCGCCCCGCTGAACGGGCAGACCCCCGCCGCGTCGTCTCCGAACCCGTGCACGTGCACCCGCCCCCCGGCGTCGGAGAGCCCGCCCCCACGGCCGCTCTCGTGGGTTCCGAGGCTCCGGGAGAGGCTGGGGGGCCGGGCACACGCGGCAGAGGGGGACCCCGTCCCCCAGTCCTGGGGGGCCCGCGGGCGGCGTGTCGCGTTGAGTGAGGGCCCGGTGACACTCGGGTCGTTAGCGGGCCGCTGGGATCACCACGCGTACTCCATGGGCGCCGCACGGTAACCGGGGAAGATCTCGTCGAGCCGGGTCAGCTGGGCCTCGTCGAGGCGCACGTCCAGCGCCCGCAGCGAGCCCTCGAACTGCTCCATAGTGCGCGGCCCGACGATGGGGGCGGTCACCGCCGGCCGGTGCAGCAGCCAGGCCAGTCCGACGTCCGCCGGCGCGTGCCCCCACTCCCGGCAGGCGTCCTCGTAGGCCTGCAGCGCGGGCCGGTGCCGCTCGATGCGCTCGCGGTTGCGCTCCAGGTGGCGGCGGTCACCGGCCTGGCCGCCGAGCACGCCGGCGAGCAGGCCCTGCGCCAGCGGGCTCCACGGGATGACCCCGATCCCGTAGTACTCGGCGGCCGGAACCACCTCCAGCTCCACGTGCCGGGTGAGCAGGTTGTAGTGCGACTGCTCGCTGACCAGGCCCGGGAACTGCCGCCGGGCGGCCGCCTCGTTCGCCGCGGCGAGCTGCCAGGCGGCGTGGTTGGAGGAGCCGACGTAGAGCACCTTGCCCTGGGCGACGAGCGTCTCGCAGGCCTGCCAGATCTCGTCCCAGGGCGTGGACAGGTCGACGTGGTGGAACTGGTAGAGGTCGATCCAGTCGGTCTGCATCCGGCGCAGCGAGGCCTCGCAGGAGCGCACCAGGTTGCGGGCGGAGAGGAAGGTGTCGTTCGGCCAGTCGCTCATCGAGCCGTACACCTTGGTGGCCAGCACCGTCTTCTCCCGGCGCTCACCGCCACGGGCGAACCAGGAGCCCAGGACCTCCTCGGTCCGCCCCTTGCCCGCGTCGAAGCCGTAGACGTTCGCGGTGTCGACGAAGTTGATGCCCTCGGCCAGCGCCCGGTCCAGGATCGCGTGGGCGTCGAACTCGTCGGTCCGCCACCCGAAGTTCATCGTGCCCAGGCACAGCCGGGACACCGACAGGCCGCTGCGCCCCAGGTGCGTGTACTCCATGGACGACCAGCCTGGCAGGCTGCCGGGCGTGCCGCAGACCGCTGGGACCCCGTCCGCCTTCGACGCCGCCACGGCGGTGCGCCGTGCCGAGGGCGGCGGGCTGGTCGCCGACCTCGACCCGGGCTGGGACGTCGGGGGCGGCGTCCTCAACGGCGGCTACCTGCTGGCCGTGGCGGCCCGGGCCGCCGTCCTGGACAGCCCGCACCCGCACCCGGTCGCGCTGTCGGCGAGCTACCTGCGCGCCACCCCCGGCGGTCCGGCGCACCTGACCGTCAGCCCGGGCGCGGGCGGGCGCACGCTGGCGCACTCCGCGGTGCTGCTCACCGGTGCGGCCGGCCCGTCGCTCGCCGTCCAGGTGACGACGGCGACGCTCGGCACCGACCCGGCCGAGTACACCGTCAACGCCGCGCCGCAGCTGCCCGGCCCCGACGACTGCGTCGCCACCCGGGACACCACGGGCGGGCCCGTCGTCGGCCTCGCCCGGCAGATCGACACGCGGCTGGACCCCGCGACGGCGGGCTGGACGGTCGGGCGCCCGTCGGACCAACGGGTGCTGCGGGCCTGGATCCGGCTGGCCGACGACCGCGCCCCGGACCCCTTGGCGCTGCTGCTGTTCGCCGACGCCCTGCCGCCCACCGCCTTCGCCGTCGGCCGCCCCGGCTGGGCCCCCACCGTGCAGCTGCAGGTGCTGGTCCGCGCGCTGCCCGCGCCGGGCTGGTGCCTGGTCGAGTCGCGGTCCACCGAGGTGGCCGGCGGCTGGTCGGACGAGGAGTGCCGCATCTGGGACGCCACCGGCCGGCTGGTCGCCCAGGCCCGGCAGCTGGCGCGGGTGGCGCGCTGAGCGTCACCGGGGGCGGGGCAGCTCGACGTCCCCGGTGAGGTAGCGCTGCACCGTGGGGCCGATCGCCGCGACCACCGTCTCCGGCGCGGCCGAGGCGAGCGGCTCCAGCCGGAGCACGTAGCGGGCCATCACCAGGCCCATGACCTGGGAGGCGACCAGCGCACCGCGGGCCTCGCGCTCCTCGACCGGCATGTCCACCGACCCGACGACCCGCCGGACGACCTTGGTGACGACGAACTCGCGCAGCAGCTTCGCCGACCACTCGTGGTTCACCGCCGAGCGGACGAGCGCCAGGATGGCCGGCCGGGTCGGACCGTCCCAGACCCGCAGCACGAGGCCGATCACGGCCGCGCCCCGCTCGGCCGGCGGGACGGCCAGCACCTCGGGCAGCAGCTCGTCGGGGTCCGTCGGCGCCTGTACCGCGGCGAGGAAGAGGGCGTCCTTGGTGCCGAAGTAGTGGTGCACGAGCGCGGGGTCGACGCCGGCGGCGGTGGCGATGCCGCGGATCGAGGCACCGTCGAAGCCGCGCTCGGCGAAGGCGGTGCGGGCCGCGGCCAGCACCGCCTCGCGGGTGTCGGGGTTGCCGGGACGGCGACCGGTCGGCCGCCGGCGTGCCTGGCTCAGCCGGTCCTCCTCCGCAGGGTCGCCGCCGCCAGCGCGAGGGCGAGCAGGGCCGCGCCGGCCACGACGCCGACGTCCACCCACATCGTCCCCGTGGGGCTGGTTGAGCGCCCGACCTCACGCAGCGCCTCCACGGCGTAGGTCAGCGGCAGCACGTCGCTGACCGCCTGCAGCCACCCGGCCATCTGCTCGCGCGGCACCAGCAGCCCGCAGAGGAAGAACTGCGGGAGGACGACGACCGGCATGAACTGCACCGCCTGGAACTCGCTGCGCGCGAAGGCGCTGGCCAGCAGCCCCAGCGCGACCCCCAGGACCGCGTCGACGACGGCGATGAGCACCACCGCCCACACCGGTCCGGCCAGGTCCAGGTCGTAGAGCGTCGTCGCCACCGCGACGGTGACCAGGGCCTGCACGGCCGCGGCCGTCCCGAACGCGGTGCCGTAGCCGAGCAGCAGGTCCAGCCGGGACAGCGGGGTGGTGAGCAGCCGCTCCAGCGTGCCGGAGGTGCGCTCGCGCAGCATGGCGATGCTGGTCACCAGGAACATGACGACGAACGGGAAGACCCCGAGCATCGTCAGCCCCACCCGGTCGAAGAGGGTCGGCTGCCCCGGTGGCGCGGGCAGGTCGGCCCACAGCAGGTACAGCAGCCCCAGCAGCAGGCTGGGCAGCAGCACCAGCATCCCGACCGTGCGGTGGTCGTGACGGAGCTGGCGGAGCACCCGCTGCGTGGTGGCCGCGGTGAGCCGCGGCGAGACCGCGGTGGTCATGCCGCCACCTCCTCGCGGGCGCGGACCAGGCGGAGGAAGGCCTCCTCGAGGTCGGTGGTGCCGGCCTCCGCCCGGAGCCGGGCGGGGGTGGAGTCGGCCAGCAGCTCGCCCTCGCGGAGCAGCAGCAGCCGGTCGCAGCGGCCCGCCTCGTCCATGACGTGGCTGGAGACCAGCAGCGCGGCACCGGCGGCCGCCAGGGCGGCGAAGCGGTCCCACAGCTCCACCCGCAGGACCGGGTCCAGGCCCACGGTCGGCTCGTCGAGGACCAGCAGCTCGGGGTCGCCGACGAGCGCGCAGGCGAGTGAGGCGCGGCCCTGCTGACCGCCGGAGAGGTCGCGGACGAGCTGGCCGGCGGCATCGGCCAGGCCCACGTCGGCCAGCGCGGCGTCGGCCGCCACCGGACTCCGGCCGTACAGGGCGGCGAAGTAGCGGGCGTTCTCCCGGACCGTGAGGTCGGGGTAGACGCTGGGCGTCTGGGTGACGTAGCCGACCCGGCTGCGCAGGCCTGGCGAGCCGGCGGGCAGACCCAGCACGGTCACGTCGCCGGAGGTCACCCGCTGCACCCCCACGAGGGCGCGCATCAGCGTGGTCTTCCCGCTGCCGCTCGGGCCCAGCAGGCCGGTGACCTGGCCCGGGAGGACGCCGAACGACAGGCCGCGGAGCACTTCCCGGTGCCCGCGGTGGACGACGAGGGCGGAGACGGTGACGGCGTCGGCCATGGGGACCTCCCGGACGGAGAACTCAACGCCTGATGAACTCAACGCTAGATGAGTTCTGCACCCGCGGTCAACGGTCCCCGGCGCGCCGGGCGGCGGTGGTGGTCGTCAGGCCGTGAGCAGGGCGCGGCCCAGCGCGGTGCCCGAGGTCCAGGCGGCCTGCACGCGGGACGGGGCCGACCACCCGTCGCCGCAGACCCCGATCCCGTCGACGAGCCCGAACGGCTCCGGCCGCGCCTGCGCCGGACGCGCGTACCTCCAGCGGTGCACCGCCGTCCAGGCCGGCGGGACGGCGACGCCCAGCGCCCGGCCGACCGCGGCGGCGACCGGGCCGGCGGCGGCGTCCGGGTCCGCCAGGTGCGCGGCGGCCAGCTCCGCGGTGGTGTGCGCCACCAGCACCGGGGCGCCGTCCCCGCGCCGGTCGCCGTCGTCGGCCACCCAGGTGACCGCGGGGTCGTCGTGGACGAAGGCGCCGTGCAGGTCGGCCGGCCAGCGGCGCTCGGGCCACCCGAGCACGACGGCCAGCGACGGCTCCCACGGCCGGTCGTCCAGCAGCCGTCCGGCCGTGGCCGCGTCCAGCAGCCGGCGGGCCTGCGGGTCGGGCACGGCCAGGACGGCGGCCGGCACGTCCTCGCCGTCCACCCGCGGGCCGGGGCCGATGGCCGCGACCGTGCGCCCGCTCGCCACGTCCAGCCCGGCGGCGAGGTCGGCGACCAGGGCGCGCAGCCCGCCGGGCGCGGCGTAGCGGACCGGGCCGGTGGTCGTCGAGCGCAGCCCCTCGGGCCCGGCGACGGCGAAGGTGTCGGTCCACGGGCGGGCCAGGCCGCGGTCGACCCAGTCGCGGACCACGGCGGCGAAGGGGGAACCCTCCTCGGCCGTCAGGTAGGAGGCGCCGAGGTCGACGGTCCGCTCGTGCAGCGTGCGCGAGGCCATCCGCCCGCCGGGCCGGCGACCCCGGTCGAGCACGCGGACGGCCACCCCGGCCTCGGCGAGGACGCGGGCGCAGGCGGTGCCGGCGATGCCGCCGCCGACGACGGTCGTGGGGGAGGAGGGCACGCCGACGATCCTGCGGGCCGGACGGCGCGGCCGCCCGCTGGCCGCGGTTGACAGGATCGGGGCCGTGCCCGAGCCCCTCGTGACGATCACCGACCCGGACGACCCGCGGGTGGCCGACTTCCGCGACCTCAAGGCCGGGGACCGGCGGCCGGGCACCGAGCGCGGCACCGGGCCGGTGATCGTCGAGGGGGTCCCGGCGGTGGAGCGGCTGCTGGCCTCGCCCTACCGGGTGCGCGCGGTCCTCGGCGTCCCCGGGCGGGTGGCGGCGCTGGGCCTGCCCGAGGGGGTGGCCGCCTACGAGGCGGACAAGTGGGTGCTCTCGGAGGTGATCGGCTTCCGGCTCACCCGGGGCGTGCTGGCCTCCGCCGAGCGGCGCCCGCCGGCCGACCTGGACGAACTCCTGGCCGGGCCGGATCCGGCCGCACCCCGCCGGCTGGCCGTGCTGGAGGCGCTCAACGACGCGGAGAACCTGGGGTCGATCGCCCGCTCGGCGGTGGCGCTCGGCGTCGACGGGCTGCTGCTGGACCCGCGCTGCGCCGACCCGCTCTACCGCCGCTCGGTGCGGGTCTCGATGGGGCACGTGCTGGCGCTGCCCTTCGCCGTCCTACGGGACTGGCCCGGCGGGCTGGACCGGGTGCACGACGCCGGCTACCTGACCGTCGCGCTGACCCCCGCCGACGACGCGGTCGACCTGGCCGAGGTGGACCCGCGGGCGCACCCGCGGACCGCGGTGCTGCTCGGCGCGGAGGGGCCGGGGCTGACCCCGGAGGCGCAGCGGGCCGCACGGGTGCGGGCGCGCATCCCGATGCGGGCCGGCGTCGACTCCCTGGGCGTCGCCGCGGCCGCCGCGGTCGCCTTCGCCACCCTCAGGTGACCGGCCACTCTTCAGGGGCCCGCGCCGAGCTTGCGAGGCGTGGGGGGAAGAGTGGTCCTTACCCGCGCAGCGAGAAGCGGGCCAGGTGCGCCCGGGCCTCCTCGGCGCGGGCGGGGTTGCACATGATGTCGTACCGGCCGGCCACCACCGCACTCGTGCTGGTGAAGTCCCGCTGTCCCCGGGTGGCGGCGTACCCGATCGCGCCGAACAGGGCGCCGAACAGCAGGCCGATGAGCAGGCCGGTCAGGATCGAACCGAACCACGCGGAGCCGTCGACGGCGAAGATGCCGAGCAGCAGGCCGACGAACAGACCCCACCAGGCGCCGCCGGCCGCACCGGCCGCGAGCACCCGGCCCCAGGTGAGCCGGCCGGTGACCCGTTCCACCTGGCGCAGGTCCGAGCCGATGATCGTGACGTTCTCCACGGGGAACTTCTGGTCGGAGAGGAAGTCGACGGCGGCCTGGGCCTGCTCGTAGCTGTCGAAGGAACCGACCTGCACGCCGCCGAGGGGCATGGACACCGAGGCTGACATGTCGGACTGCTACCCCGGGCGGTCCGCCGGACACCTGCCGCTCAGGAGGTCGGCGTCACACCGCGCGCCGGTCAGCGGTGCCGGCGGACCCCGAAGACGATGTCCTCCCACGCCGGGATGCGGGCGCGCGGGTCCTCGTCGTCGTCCCCGTCGCCGCCGGGCCGGCCGAGGACGACGGTGTCGTGCTCGCTGATGTCGTCCCCGTCGACGGGCGCGTCGGGATCGGTGCGCCGCGTGGCGGCGGGGGCGTTCTCGACCGGCAGCACCGGCCGCGCCTCGTCGTCCTCGGCGGGGTCGTCGTCCCCGTCGCGGGCGAGCCGGGAGGAGGCGGGCGCGGCGACGCCGTCGTCGTCGGGGACGACGACGACCGGGCGGCTGCGCACCGGTACCGGCCGCTCGGCCGGTACGTGCGGGACGACGCGCACCAGGCGGGTGCCCTCGGCGAAGTCGGTGGTGGCCGCGTCGACCGGGGCGACCGTGCGGGCCGGGATGTCGTAGGCCCAGCGGGTGACGCCGGACTTGGCGCCCGCCTGCCAGGCGGCGGTGACCTGCCAGACGCCGTCGCCGGCGCGGTGGGCGTCCCAGCGGACGGCGTCGAGGTCGGCGCCGAGCAGCCGCAGCCGCTCGGACATGAACTGCTGCAGCGGGACCGACGGCGTGCCCTCCGACAGCCGCACCCGGGCCTCGCGGGCCTGCTCGGCCACCCGCTCGCGCTCCTGCAGCACCGGGTGGGCGAAGCGCATGATCCGCTCGACCCGGATGCCCGAGGCCTGTGCGACCTGCTCGGGGGTCTCCCCGGCGCGGATGCGGGCCTGGATCACCCGGGGCGGCAGCGTCGCGCCGATCTCCACGTCGATCTGGCCCAGCCGGCGCGCGTCACCGCGCGCGGCGGCACGGACCCGCTCGTCGATCGGCAGCGCGAACCGCTCGCCCTCCTCGCCCGGTTCGGCGCCGTCGAGGGCGAGCACCAGGCTCGTGCCGTCCTCGGTGAGCGCCACGAGCCGCAGCTGACGCATGGGCGGCCTCCTGGGTGGGTGCTCGGGGTCGGGACGGCGGACGGACCGACCCCGGGACGGGGGAGTCCGCACCCGAGGCTATCCGCGCGCGCAGGAGCGTGTCGGCAGGCTCGCCCGGCGTGGCGCGACGGCCCCCCTGCGAGGTCCCGCCGCCGGCCCCGTCCAGGGTCCCACCCCGAGCCCGCGAAGGGGGGAGGGCGGGCCCCTCTCTCAGAGCTTGCCGACGACGAAGTCGATGCAGGCGGTGAGCGCGCTGACGTCGTCCGGGTCGACGGCGGGGAACATGCCGACCCGCAGCTGGTTGCGGCCGAGCTTGCGGTAGGGCTCGACGTCGACGACGCCGTTGGCGCGCAGCACCCGGGCCACCTCGGCGGCGTCCACCGACTCGTCGAAGTCGACGGTCCCGACCACGTAGGAGCGGTGGTCGGGATCGGTCACGAACGGCGTGGCGTACGGGGACTGCCGGGCCCACCCGTAGAGCCGGTTCGACGAGTCCTGGGTGCGCGCGACGGCCCCGGACAGGCCGCCGATCGAGAGCAGCCAGCGGATCTGGTCGGCCAGCAGGAACAGCGTGGCCACGGCCGGGGTGTTGTAGGTCTGGTCCTTGGCCGAGTTGTCGACGGCGATCGACAGGTCGAGGAAGCCGGGGATCCAGCGGCCGGAGGCCTTGATCTCGGCGATGCGGTCGAGGGCGTCGCGGGACATCAGGGCCACCCACAGCCCGCCGTCCCCGCCGAAGTTCTTCTGCGGGGCGAAGTAGTAGACGTCGGTCTCCGAGACGTCGACCGGCAGCCCGCCGGCGGCGCTGGTGGCGTCGATGAGCACCAGCGCGTCGTCGGTGCCGTGCGGCCGCTGCACCGGGGCCATGACGCCGGTGGAGGTCTCGTTGTGCGCCCACGCGTAGACGTCGACGCCGCGGGTCGCGGTGGGCAGGGCCAGCGACCCGGGGGCGGACTGGGCGACGACAGGGTCCCGGAGGAACGGTGCCTCGGCCACACCGGTCACGAACTTCGCGGAGAACTCGCCGTAGCTGCCGTGGGCGCTGCGCTCGCGGATCAGCCCGATGATCGCGGCGTCCCAGAACGCCGTCGTCCCGCCGTTGCCGAGGACGACCTCGTAGCCGTCGGGCAGGTCGAACAGCTCGGTCAGCCCCTCCCGCACCTGGCGGACCAGGCCCTTGACCGGCGCCTGCCGGTGGGACGTCCCCATGAGGGTGGCGCCGCTGCCGGCCAGGGCCGCGAGGGCCTCGGGGCGCACCTTCGACGGACCGCAGCCGAAGCGGCCGTCGGCGGGCAGGAGGTCGGCGGGGATGGTGATGCTCATCCGGGGTGGAGTGCCTCTCGAGGTCGCGGGAGCGGGGTCTGTGCACCGACGGCCCCGTCCCGGGTCCCGCCCCGAGCCTGCGAGGGGTGGGGAGGACGGGCGGCCTCCCTGCAGGGTCCCGCCGTGAGCGTGCGAACGGCGGGGGGCAGGGAGGTCCTCTTTCAGGCCGGCGCGGGCTCGTTGACGGCCTTGGTCTTGATGGTGTCGAAGCCCTCGACGTCCTCCGGCTTGCGCGGGCCGGGGCCGATGTAGCGGGCCGACGGGCGCACGAGGCGGCCGGTGTTCTTCTGCTCGAGGATGTGCGCGCACCAGCCCGCGGTGCGGGCACAGGTGAACATCGAGGTGAACATGTGGCTGGGCACCTCGGCGAAGTCCAGGACGATCGCCGCCCAGAACTCCACGTTGGTCTCGATCGGCCGGTCGGGCCGCCGCTCGCGCAGCTCCCTGAGCGCGGCCTGCTCCAGCGCCAGCGCGGCCTCGAAGCGCGGGGCGCCGAGCTCCTTGGCGGCCTTGCGCAGCGTCCGGGCGCGCGGGTCCTCGGCGCGGTAGACCCGGTGGCCGAAGCCCATGAGCCGCTCGTGCCGGTCGAGGAGGTCCTTGACGTACTTGTCCGCGTCCCCGGTCTGCTCGACGCCGTCCAGCATGTGCAGCACCCGGGACGGGGCACCGCCGTGCAGCGGGCCGGACATGGCACCGATGGCGCCGGACAGCGAGGCGGCGACGTCGGCGCCGGTGGAGGCGATGACGCGGGCGGTGAAGGTGGAGGCGTTCATGCCGTGCTCGGCGGCCGACGTCCAGTAGGCGTCGACGGCGGCGACGTGGCGGGGATCGGGCTCGCCGCGCCAGCGGACCATGAACCGCTCGACGATGGTGGCGGCCTCGTCGATGCGCGACTGCGGCACCGCCGGGACGCCGATGCCGCGGGCGGACTGCGCCACGTAGGACAGCGCCATGACCGCGGCGCGGGCCAGCTGCTCGCGGGCGGTCTCGCTGTCGATGTCGAGCAGCGGGCGGTAGCCCCAGAACGGCGCGAGCATGGCCAGGGCGGCCTGGACGTCGACGCGCACGTCGCCGCTGTGCACCGGGATCGGGAACGGCTCCGCCGGCGGCAGGCCCGGCCCGAACTTCCCGTCGACCAGCAGCGCCCAGACGTTGCCGAAGGTGACCTTGCCGACGAGGTCCTCGATGTCGACGCCGCGGTACCGGAGGGAGCCGCCGTCCTTGTCGGGTTCGGCGATCTCCGTCTCGAAGGCGATGACGCCCTCCAGGCCGGGTACGAAGTCGTCGGCCATCTCGCATGCTCCTCTGCGCGCGGGACTCGTGCGCGCACGGGAGGCGGCGCACGACTGCGGTTGACCCTAGGCCGTGCCGACGCGCCCGGGACACCCGGGGCGGGGCGTGCGGTGCCCTCCGGTGAGATCTGCACAGTGGTGGGGGGGGGGGGGGGGGGGGGGGGGGGGGGGGGGGGGGGGGGGGGGGGGGGGGGGGGGGGGCGGGGGGGGGGTGCGCCGGGGGCCCCAC